>NZ_CBFIEP010000031.1:0-5557 GCF_965661635.1 Pseudemcibacter sp.
ATTTTTCAGAGAAAAAGACTTCATGCTTTATTCCTAATGTTTCAAGGTCATCACGAACAAGATCCATCATTGCACTACTTGCGAATGCTTTTAAATCTTCTAGCCATTCGCTTTCGTCTTTACCTTTTAGGCTATCTCCGTATTTCTCAACGAGTGCATTTCCAACGGGAATAAGATATTTTCCCGGATAAAGGCCTTCAGGCACTTCACCCACGTCTTCACCTAAGGCTTCCAAATATCTATGATATGCTGATTGAGCGAGGGTATTGATCTGACCACCTGCATCGTTAATATAATATTCTTTTGCTACGTCAAACCCTACATAATCCAAGAGTGTCGCGAGAGCATCCCCAAAAACGGCGCCACGGCAATGGCCAACATGCAATGGTCCCGTTGGGTTTGCCGACACATACTCAACATTTACTTTTTCATTATTTCCATATGTGCTGCGCCCATAATCCAACCCTTTATCAAGAATTACCGCTACTTGATTTTGAATAAAATTAGTTTTAAGGCGAATATTGATAAACCCAGGGCCCGCTATATCAACTTGTTCGACATTTTCGTGTTTTTCTAGCCCCGTGGCAATCAATTGCGCAATATCACGTGGCTTCATTTTCGCTTGTTTCACTAACACCATAGCGGCATTGGTGGCGATATCACCATGGCTCGCGTCTCTAGGAGCTTCAGCGGTGATATTTTTGAGATCCAATCCTTCTGGAAGGGAACCATCGTTACTTAAAGATGTGATAATATCTTTTATGTTTGTTTGAAAATCTTTAAAAATGTTCATTATGTTGTGGTCTTTATATTACGCAATTTGGTCACTGCACTCTTTGCTATAGCTCAAATGTTGAGGTATCAAATAATCTTCTGTGTTCCAATAGCGCAAATCTGTCCGTCATGCCAGCAATAAAATCAGCAACGCGTCTTGCTCTTTCAGAAGCAGTTCTTGTTTGCATTTCCACTTGCCATTCTGTCGGGAGGCATTCGGGTTCCGTAAGATACAAATTAAATAAGTCCGTTACTACACGTCTTGCCTTACTGGACATGCGATTTACTTTATAATGACGGTACATATTTTTCATAAGAAATGCTTTTAAAGCTTTATCTTGTTCTTTCATATTATCTGAAAATGTGACCGTCATTTTTTGAGCACCACGAATATCATCAACTGTTTCGGGCTTTAAAACGTTTAAGTTAAGTTGGCTATGGATAGTAACATCATTAATCATGCGGCCAATAAGACTGCGAATGACCTCTTGCTGCATTTGCTTTTCTTCTAATTTACCATATTTATCAAACACTTTTTTGATCTTCTTGGCAACGATTGGCACTTCAGAAAGTTGTTCAACTGTTATGAGACCCGCTCTTAAACCATCCGCCATATCATGGCTATTATAAGCTATATCATCCGCTATAGCTGCCACCTGCGCTTCTGCGCTGGCATAGGTATGCGGTTCAAGATCATGTTGATCATTATATTTATTAAAATTGACATGTAAGGAAGATGTATCACCCTCATAACTACATAGCGGGCCATTATGTTTAGCTAGTCCCTCAAGTGTATCCCATGTTAAGTTCAACCCTGGAAAATCGGCATAATTATTTTCCAATTTTGTTACAACCCTAAGCGACTGTGCATTATGATCAAAACCGCCATATGGCTTAATAGCTTCATCAAGCGCGTCTTCGCCGGCATGGCCAAAAGGCGTATGACCAAAATCATGCGCTAAGGCCAATGCTTCGGTGACATCCTCATTTAAACCCAGGGTGCGCGCAATGCTTCTGGCAATTTGGGCTACTTCAATTGAATGGGTCAAACGGGTTCGGTAATAATCCCCGACATGATGGACGAACACTTGAGTTTTATGCTTTAATCTACGAAAAGCACCAGAATGAATTATTCTGTCACGATCTCTTTGATATTCGGTTCTGTTGCGGCTTGGTTTCTCTTCATGAAGCCGACCTCTTGATTTTCCGGGAATAAGTGCATAAGGAGCAAGATTAGCATTTGGTTTAAAAAGTTCAAATTCAGCCATTTTAGTCACTTTTTTATCATTAATTTATTATTTATCTTATCATAAGCCTTTTTAGTGGCTATTGACAATTCATTCATTTAAATTACATATGAACTCAAGGGGTAATTTTTACTCAAGGTATATTAAAATGACAAATGATAACACACCCGTAACACTAAGTGAAAATGCTGCAAAACGCATTAATACTTTAGTTGAATCACAAGGGAATAAAAACTTAAAGTTCCGCATTACTATTAATGGCGGTGGATGCAGCGGTTTTCAATATGATTTCGCCCTTGTAGAAGAGAGCAAAGAAGATGATCTTGTTGTTGAACGTAACGGCGCGACTATGCTCGTAGATGGACTTTCTATTATGTATTTAATGGGCTCAGAAGTTGATTTTACAGAAGAACTTGCCGGTTCAATGTTCGTGGTAAAAAATCCAAACGCGACTGCATCTTGCGGCTGCGGTTCTTCTTTCGCGGTATAATTTATGAAAATTGCCACTTGGAATGTTAATTCGATTAATGCGCGCATCCCACGCGTAAGTGAGTGGCTATCTCAAGCGTCACCAGATGTGGCATTGTTACAAGAATTAAAATGCGTTGATGAAAAATTTCCTCGTACTGAAATAGAGGATCTCGGCTATAATATCGTCACGCACGGACAAAAATCATATAACGGTGTCGCAATTCTTTCTAAGCATCCTATCGAAGATGTGATGATTGGACTTCCCGGTGATGACAGTGATGAACAAGCAAGATATATTGAAGCCACAATAAATACCGTTCGTGTTGCCTCTATCTATCTACCTAACGGAAATCCATATCCTGGCGAAAAATTTGATTATAAAATTGGCTGGATGGATAGATTAATCGAAAGAGCAAAATACCTGCTTACCTTGGAAGAAGATTTTGTTCTGGCTGGTGATTATAACGTCTGCCCAAAAGATGAAGATTGTTATGACATTGTTAGATTTGCAAATGATGCACTTGTTCAGCCGAAATCAAGAGATCGGTTTTATACGCTTTTAAACCTTGGTTTAACTGACGCATTTCGCGCCTTTACCCCTAGTGGACGTAATTACACCTATTGGGATTATCAGGCAGGCGCATGGCAAAAAGATAACGGCGTTAGAATTGACCATTTATTACTCAGTCCCACAGCGGCGGATAAAGTGATAAAATGTGAAATAGACCGCACACCACGTGGAAAAGAACGCCCTTCTGATCACACTCCAATTTGGTGTGAATTATCACTTTAATTCTCAGAAGGTTGCTTTTTCAAAATATATTTTCTGAAAATATAAAGCCCTAATGAAAATAAAACGAGTGCAAGAATACTCAATGCTTCCTCATATTCCATTTGGAATAACATCCATGCAATAACTGCGCAGCTAAGTACCGGAATAATAAATTTACCCGGGACTTTAAATTGATCATCCTTAGGATCACCATCACGAAGACGAAGTTTAATAACAGACAAACTTACACCGGCATAAATCAGCAAAATAGATCCTGATGCGAGCACCGCTAAAACTGAAAAAGTACCACTAATTGCAATCAAGCACATCACACCTGCAAAGGAAACCACGGCCACATAAGGTGTGTGGAATTTTGGATGAACCTTTGCTAAGAAAGCGGGTAAATTTCCATCCCTAGCAGATGCAAACACGACGCGTGGCGTAACAAGAATATCTCCACTTAACGTACTAAAAATAGATATCACCCCACCGATCAATAATAAATTCACACCCCATTCACCAAAGACTTCCTTGGCAGCAGCAGCCAGAGGTGCTTCCGTATTATTCGCAAGTTCAGGGCCCAACACCCCTTGCGCAACCGATTGCAAACCAAGATAAAGCAAAAAGATGCTTCCCATTCCAAGCAGCACGCCCCTTGGCACAGTTCGGGAGGGGTTTTTAATTTCACCGCTAGCATTTAAAGCGCACTCCGCGCCAGAAAAGGCAAATATTAAAATGATAGTACTTGCCCCAACTTGTTCAAAGGTAGGCCATTCAGAAATTTTCAAATTATCGAAATTTATCGCAAAAACACCAAATATCAGAAGCATGCCTAATGGAACGAACTTTGCGATTGTATTGACGATATATAGCCTCTTTCCTGTTTCAACCCCTCGTATATTCATGAAAACAAGAAAGGTTAGCAAAACAACCATGAACAAGGCTCGGGGAATTGTTTCCTTTAAAACGGGTACGGCAATGGAAATTGTTTCCACCATCGCCACAAGAATGGCCGCGTCTGAGAGAATGGCCCACCCAAACCAAAGCAACATTGACGAAACAAATCCTGCCATTGGGCCAAATGCATCTTCAATGTAAGCATATGATCCACCACTACGGGTAATACGGCTTCCGATTTCCGCGTAACACATAAAGATAAGGCCCACGGCCACCGCACATATAACATAAGCAATTATCGCAGCAGGCCCAAGGTTTGCCGCAATAACACCTGGTAGTACAAAAATACCGCCACCAACTACCATGTTAAAAATATTTACCCCAAGTGCTTTTGTTCCAATGGAACGAACCAGACCCTCTCTGGTTTTTTTCACTTCATTCGCCATTTTTCGGCTTTCTGTTTGTTTTTCCCTATATAGCTATAGTGGAGAAAGACGCCAAACTTGTCTAGGAGAAAGAATTTGCTTCAATCTGTGTCTAGTTTAAATGGAGAGAAATCAGTTTTATCATCAAACACATCCACACCTTCGGCACGTTTAAGAAGTGCAACCAACTTATAAGTTACGGGCGTTAAAACCGCTTCCCAACTGACTTTGATTAGAAAGTTAGAAATCATTACGGTAATTATGACATCATTTTCCCATATTCCGTAAAAAGCGACCGGATAGAAAATAAGACTATCCATGCCTTGTCCAACAATTGTTGAACCGATCGTTCGTGACCAAAGGTGCTTACCCTTTGTCCAGATTTTCATCCTCGCCATTACATAAGCATTGATCATTTCACCGGTAAAAAAGGCGATTAAAGACGCGATTACAATTCTTGGGACTTGGCCAAATATGAGCGCATAAGCCTCCTGCCCTTCCCATCCGGGGGCTGGCGGCAATTCAACGATAATAAAGCTTATGATTGACGCAAAAATAACACCAATAAAGCCCACCCATATTACTTTTCTTGCACGGGCGTATCCATAAACTTCAGTTAAGACATCACCAAATACATAGGATAAAGGAAAAAATAATACACCAGCTCCATAAATATAAGGTGATCCTAATATATCAATTGTGGCAAGCTTTGCTGGGCCAATAATATTTGAACAGATGAGGACCACTACAAAAGCGGCCATCATCAGATCATAATATTTAAATTGGTGTTTTCCCCTATTCAAAGTTAGAATCTTGAGCTAGTCAACTTAACATCAGAATTTGCCCACATTTTATTGTAGCGATTCATAAATTCTTCCGCGAGCGCGTCTTTATTTTGCGCCGTTAACGCTTGATACATTCCATAAAGTGAATATGCATTTTCAGGGTTATGCTTAAGGTCATCCCAATAA
>NZ_CBFIEP010000032.1:0-23212 GCF_965661635.1 Pseudemcibacter sp.
GCTGCTTTTTTAGCGGCCGCTTTCTTCTTCGCTGGTGCATCATCTTCATCAGCTTCGATAATCGCAATCATCTCATCATAAGAAACTTTTTTCTCATTGATTTTTGCAAGCTCAAGAATAAAATCAACCACTTTTTCTTCATAAAGCGGTGCTTTGATTTGTGCCATCGCATTTGGATCTTTTTGGAAATATTCAAACACTTGCTGTTCTTGACCAGGATATTTACGGGCCTCAGCAGAAATGGCACGTGTTACTTCATCTTGGCCGACTTGAATGTCATTTTGGCTTCCGATCTCAGAAAGAAGAAGTCCTAAACGAACGCGACGCAGCGCAATATCAGCATATTCAGCTTTAACATCATCAGATGGTTCTTCAACGTCTTCGGGTTTTGCTTCAGGATTTTCAGCCATTAGTTGGCGATGAGCATCCATTTTAATTTGCTGAAGAATTTGCGCATTCTCAGCTTCATACATATTTTCCGGAACTTCAAAATCAACCGCTTCAGCAAGCGCATCAAGAAGGCCACGCTTAAGATGAGTGCGGCTTAATTCACTGTGCTCATTTTCAATCTGCCCTTTAACGGCATCTTTAAGGCCATCAAGATCCGCAAGACCCAGACGTTTTGCAAGTTTATCATCAACTTTTACTGGGGCTGGTTTTTGAACTTCAATAACATTTACTTTGAATAGCGCTTCTTTACCGGCAAGATGTTCAGCCTGATAACCTTCAGGGAAAGATACAACAACATCTTTTTTGTCGCCTGCTTTTACACCAACAAGTTGTTCTTCATATCCAGGGATAAATGTATTTGAACCAAGCACAAGTTGCGCCCCTTCAGTGGCACCACCATCAAACTCTTCACCATCAACAGAACCGACATAATCAATAAGAACGGCATCACCATCGGCTGCTTTATATATTTTAGCGGCTTTCTTATAATCTTTTTGACCAGCTGCAATATTTTCAATCGCTTCGTTGATTTGTTTGTCTTCAACTTTAACAACAAGCTTTTCTAATTTTAGCTTCGCAAGATCAGGAACATCAAATTCAGGAACAACTTCAAGTTCCATTGTATAAACAAGATCTTCACCATCATCAAAAGAAGTCACTTCAATTTTTGGCTGTGTCGCAGGACGGTCGCCTTTATCATTAAGTGCCTGTTGAGAAGTTTCATTCACAGTTTCCTCAAGGATTTTTCCAAGGAAGTTTTTACCATGAAGTTTTTTAAGAAGGGAAACTGGCGCTTTACCCGGTCTAAAGCCTGGCATTTTTACTGTTTTTTGCGCTTCAAGGATTTCGGCGTCTACTTTTGCTTCAATATCCGCCGCAGGTATGACCACTTCATATACACGTTTAAGGCCATTATTCTCTTTTTCAGTTATCTTCATGATCGATCTATCTAATAATTAAAGGGACCTTGCAATTACTCACAAAGTCCGTGTTCGTTATTTAATGCTGTGAATTTTTGGTGCGGGTGAAAGGACTTGAACCTTCACTTCTCTCGAAACTAGAACCTAAATCTAGCGCGTCTACCAATTTCGCCACACCCGCCTATAGACACCAAAAATGTCACAATTTCGTGTTGAGAGGCATTTATAGACAAATAAAATGAAAACGCCACAGAAAAATTCATATTTTTGTAAAAAAAATACCCCAGCTATAAAGTGACACTAATAATCAAATAAATACAAACAGTTAGATCATTTAAACGAGCTGCTTTATTGTTAAGCATAGACACAAAAATAATCTTAAATATTTAACTCTTGTAAAATAGCGGGAATCTCTTTTGCTAAATCCTCTGAAATAAGCCCTAAACCTATTTTTTTTGCACATTCAGAGTGAAGCCAAACGGCAGCACATGCGGCTTCAAACGCTGGCATACTTTGCGCTAGCAATCCCGTTATTATCCCCGCAAGCACATCACCTGAACCCGCTGTCGCCAGCGTAGGTGGAGCACTGCTTGAAATCACCGCCCGCCCGTCGGGCGATGCTATAACGGTATCAGCTCCTTTATAAATGACAATGGCACCAGATAATTTTGCAGCGTTTTTAGTTGCCGTTAATTTATCTAATTTTTTTAAATAAGGAAACACCCTGCCAAATTCACCACTATGCGGGGTTAATACACAATTACAATCTGATGATTTATTAATCGCTTCGAAAAGCTCCAGAGGCCCCTCTTCAAACACACTTAACGCGTCAGCATCAAGCACAGTTTTTTTACCTGAACGAATGATCGATAGAACTGCCTGCCTTGTATTTCCATTTACGCCCGTAGCCGGTCCTATACACCATGCATTTAAACGATGATCTTTTAAATCATTATTTAGAGTAGACTGTTTTCTTATCATAATCGCGGTTAAATGGGCCGCATGAGTGCTTAATGCATCATCCGGACTACTTACACTAACAAGTCCAGCACCACTTTTTATAGCCGCCATTGCAGCCAATCGACTTGCACCTGTTGAAATCATATCACCACTGACTACCACTGCGTGTCCACGATGATATTTATGTCCATCTGACTTAAGTATCGGAAATTCACCTAACCAAAAATCTGGATGATTTTCATATGTATCTGGTTTAGTTTCTAATACTGCACGATCATCAATGCCAATATCAGCAACCAATGTTTCCCCGCAATATTCTTTTCCAGGATAAAGTAAATGTGCTGGTTTTTTTCGGCAAAATGTAATGGTGATATCCGCCTTAAACGCGGCACCAAGAATTTCCCCACTATTTCCTTTTATTCCGCTTGGTATATCAACAGCCACTTTTAAAGCTTCGCAATCATTTACCTGAATAAGTGTTTCTTCGAGGTTTCCTGAAATATATTTGGATAAACCAGTCCCAAAAAGTGCATCAACAATAACATCGCAGTTAGTCACAATGTCTGGCGCGATGGGAATGATTTCCCCATTCCATCTATCAGCCATCAGACGCGCGTCACCAGTTAAATTATTTTCATCACCTAGCAATGCTAGAGTTACTATAAAGCCTGCTTTTTTTAAGTGACGTGCTATGACAAAACCATCGCCACCATTATTTCCGGACCCACAAAGTACGAGCGCACTATTGCCATTAACAGCACCGATGATCCTCCTTGAAACGGCACGGCCCGCCTCTTCCATTAAATCAGCCCCGCCATGACCCCTGCTAATTAAATCTGCAATTGCAAAATCATCTGCAGTTTTCATTTGCTCGGTTGATAAAATGGCATATTTATTTGTCATAAATTCACTTATTCCTATTCCAAAAAATTATTCCTGCCATGGGGGCGGATCACTCACCATTATGGTGAACCCATCAAAACGATATTCACGGTCACCGTCTGTGATGCGGTATTCAGCATCAGGTTTCTGTATATCCAGAAAACCTTGATACATCGCGGGCAAATAATCAGCACTTACCCAAGGCTCATTATGGGCAGGAAGCAAAATATCAACATGTTCAGCCATAGCCGCCAATTTTTCCGCTGACTTTACGTAGTCATTAAAATTCGCATCCCCCATATGCGCATACAAAGACGCTGGATAAAATGTGTCTCCCATAAATAAC
This sequence comes from Pseudemcibacter sp., assembly GCF_965661635.1. Taxonomy (NCBI): domain Bacteria; kingdom Pseudomonadati; phylum Pseudomonadota; class Alphaproteobacteria; order Emcibacterales; family Emcibacteraceae; genus Pseudemcibacter; species Pseudemcibacter sp. The sequence goes on from NZ_CBFIEP010000032.1 coordinate 3,559, forward strand.
AATCTTTCTTCTCGGTCCATTACCACAAGGGCGTCTGGTGTATGGCCCGGCACAAGAAATATGTATAATATTCTTCCACCCAAATCAATTGTATTGCCATCGTAAATAGTATTAGTGATGTTGAATTGCTTACTGTGGTAATTATCAACAGTTACCCCGTTGGGCATCGGTTTCCAAACCCACCCAGGACCTACAAATTCTCTTATTTCTTCGTTGGTGCGACCCGCTGAATGATCAATTGTGTATTTTGTTGTTGTACCATATATTTTTTCAAAATAATGATTGCCTCCAACGTGATCATAATGTGTATGAGAATTGAGCACAGAAACTGGCAAATCAGTTAAAGCTGCGACTAATGTACCAATATCACCGACCCCTATACCCGTATCAAATAAAAGTGCACGCTTCTCGCCAAGTATTAGATATGAAATAACTTCTTCAAATTGTCCCATTTCGTAAATGGCATAAATGCTATCCGTAATTTTATATACTTCAAACCAATCTTGATCTTCGGGGAGTTCAATAAGTTCAAATTTATCCCAATGCGAGCGTGGAAGATTATCATACCAGTTATCCTTCCCTTCTCCTCTGCCTTGTACTTGGCTATTTTCTGTAATCACAACTTCCGAAGACATATCTGATTCCTGTTCAGATTGCCCGCAAGAAATAAGCGATACAGATAATATAACAGTTATAAAATTTCGTATTTTCATAGATAGCCCCTAAAATATTTTCAAAAATAAATTAGAACATCGAGTTATATATATAGGGGGAAAATGGGGCGAGTGACCGGATTTGAACCGGCGGCATCCAGAATCACAATCTGGCGCTCTAACCTACTGAGCTACACCCGCCACAACAAAATATTTCCCTGCGGAAAGTGAAGTCCTTTTAAGGGGAAGAGCACTAGGCGTCAAGTAAGATTATCACAAAATGAAATCTTTTTTCTATTAATGCAGGATGACTGCATTTTAAGTCTTTGCCTATTTTTTAAGCACTCAATGGATTCATTTTAATCATTTTATAATTAACGAAAAATTCCATTTGCTATAAACCCCTTGTTTTCTGGGAAATTTTATTGTTGGCACGGTATGTGCAAATAAAACGGACATTAATCAGACGACAAACGATTTGGAAAACAAATGAAAAAAATTGAAGCCATTATTAAGCCGTTTAAACTCGATGAAGTTAAAGAAGCACTTCATGAGGTTGGCCTTTCCGGCATTACCGTAATTGAGGCAAAAGGGTTTGGACGACAAAAAGGCCATACCGAATTATACCGTGGTGCCGAATATGTTGTCGATTTTCTGCCAAAAGTAAAAATAGAGATCATTTTACAAGACGCACTCGTTGAGCGCGCCGTTGAAGCTATTCAGCAGGCTGCTAAAACCGGTCGCATTGGGGACGGCAAAATATTCATTAGCAGTGTGGAAGAAGCTATTCGCATTAGAACCGGTGAAACCGGTGATGATGCCATATAAGAAATTTAATCAATTCATTTAAACATTAAGAAAATAGGAAATAAAATGTCAGACGTTCAAAAAGTATTAGACCTCATTAAAGAAGAAGAGATTGAATATGTAGATCTTCGTTACAGTGATACAAAAGGAAAAATGTATCATATAAGCATGTGCGCGGACCTCGTCGATGAAGATATGTTTGAAGAAGGCGTTATGTTTGATGGTTCATCTGTTCCCGGATGGAAAACCATTAACGATAGTGACATGATCCTTCAACTTGATCCATCTACTGCAATTATTGATCCATTTTATGGTCAAGCAACGATTTCTATTTTCTGTTCCGTTGTTGAGCCTGCGACAGGCGAAGGATATGGTCGTGACCCGCGCTCAACCGCAGAACGCGCAGAAGCATATCTTAAATTTTCAGGCATTGGTGACACAGCATACTTTGGTCCTGAGCCAGAATTTTTCATGTTTGATGATGTAAAATATAATGTGGACTATGATAGCGCGGGTTATTCCCTTAATGACGAGCAAACACCAACAAATTCTGGTGCAACTATAGAAGGTGGTAATAAAGCTCACCGTACAGGTGCAACAAGCAACTATTTCTCACTTGAGCCATTTGATCGCTGCCAAGACATTCGTAGTGAAATGGTGTCATTGATGAAAGAATGCGGCCTTCCCATGGATAAACACCATCAAGAAGTTGCACCATCACAACATGAGCTTGGTTTAACATTTGGTACGCTTGTTGAAACTGCCGAGCGCGTTCAACTTTATAAATATATCACACACCAAGTGGCACGTGCTTACGGCAAAACGGCAACATTTATGCCAAAACCAATTGCAGCAGATAATGGCTCAGGTATGCATGTCCATATGTCAATTTGGAAAGATGGTAAACCGCTTTTCGCCGGCAATAGTTATGCAGACCTTTCTGAAACTTGCCTTTACTACATTGGTGGCATCATTAAACATGCTAAAGCAATTAATGCATTCACTAACCCTTCAACAAATAGCTACAAGCGTTTGGTTCCAGGATTTGAAGCACCTGTGCTTCTTGCATATTCTGCCCGCAACCGCTCCGCTTCTTGTCGAATTCCTCATTCTGCAAGTCCTAATGGTAAGCGTGTTGAAGTTCGTTTTCCAGACCCAACAGCAAACCCATATCTTTCGTTTGCAGCGCTAATGATGGCAGGTCTTGACGGGATTGAGAATAAAATTCATCCTGGTGAAGCAATGGATAAAGATCTTTATCACCTTCCACCTGAAGAGTTAAAAGAAGTTCCACGTGTTGCAGCCTCTCTCGGTGAAGCACTTGATGCCCTTGACGCAGATAGAGAGTTTCTTAAAAAAGGCGATGTATTCTCTGATGATCAAATTGATGCATACATTGAACTTAAACGTGAAGAAATCCAACGTCTTGAAATGACACCTCATCCTGTTGAGTTCGAAATGTATTATTCTTCATAATCCATTTTAAAAAGTTAATAAAAGGGGCCGTTACGGAAATTCGTATCGGCCTCTTTTATTTTTAACTTATATTTGAAATTCCCCCGAGATTAACTTTTATTCAAGAAAATCATGCGATAGTGAAGTTTGAGGTTACGAATTACGGGATAGATTAAAATTTGATGAACTCTAATATATCAGAATATAAGAGATATCAGGAACTGGTTGCAGGTAAAAATATTAACCCGCAAACATTATTGGCGACTAACTACTTAAATCATTTTAATGAAATTCATATGCTACTCGGCATGATTGCCGAAATGCCTGACTGTATTGATGATATTACAGAATGGGAAGCGATCTCATATCAAGGTCATTTTAAATATAGCGTATTTCAAGATAAAGATCTTGCAATAGAAGCATTTCACCATTCACCTATAAAATACAAAGAACCATTTGAAAAATGTGTTTCAGAAATGGATAAATTGTTACTTAGCACAATCATCAAAGTTAAAGAATCATTAGATAAAAACGATTTAAATGAAGTTAATATCATTGTTGCAGAATATACCCCAAAAATGGAAAGAATGATTGAAAATTGTTCAGCCATTATCAACAGCAAAGAATTCACTAGTCAACAAGATGTTATTGATGATTATTTTGATGATGATGTAGATGAAAAGAACAATGCTCAAGATGCAATTGACGACCTATTTAGTTGAGTCGCGATACTTCACTTAATTTAAGCCGTTTTATCGCATATCCCTGATGCTTTAACGCAAAAAGCATGACAGGGTTAAAATTATTATTGTATATAAAATTCAACTATTTACTAAATACGTTCATTAAATACGAACAACATGTTTACACGGAAAACATTTTTATGTTTACATATATCACATTATTAAGTATGTATCGTGGCAAATAAACCGAGTATTCATAGGGTTCAAGGCAAAGTATTTTTGATAAAATAATAGAGTTTATTTCATCTAATTAGCGCCAATAAACGTAAAATGAATATACTTAAATTTAATATTAATAATAAAGAATAAACTGTTATGAATAGATCATATAGAACAGCGGGCCTTATCATTGTCGGAATAGCGCTTTTATTAGTGTCTGGAATTTTCTTTCCATCAGAAGATAATGCTGCTCCAACCCCAACTAAATCTCAAGAAACAGCATTAATGTCTGTTTCAATTATTAATGCATCTTTAGAGCCGTTTACTAAAGACATTATCTTAAGAGGACAAACTCAAGCGCTTAGAACTGTAGACCTAAAGAGTCAGATCAAAAGCCGTATTGTCGAGCTTCCAGTTGAAAAAGGTACGCGCGTCAAAATGGGTGATGTGATTTGCCGCATGGATATCGAAGATAGAGCAGCAAACCATGCTGAAACAGCAGCTATTGTTAAACAGCGTGAGTTAGAATTTAAAGCTTCTGAAGAATTATTTGCTAAAGGTCACCGTTCAGGAACGCAACATTCCGCAGCAGTAGCCGCATTAGATACAGCAAAAGCACGTGAAAAGAGGGCTCAAATTGATTTAGATAACGCTTCTATTAGAGCACCTTTTGACGGCATTATTAATGACAGACTCATCGAAGTCGGTGATTATATGAGAGAAGGCGATGTTTGCGCAGTAATTATGGAAGAAGACCCATTCCTTGTTGTGGCAGATATCTCAGAAAATGATATTGCGCAAATTAATATTGGCGATACGGCTTACGCAAAAATGCAAAACGGACTAGAAATTACTGGAAAAGTCCGTTTTATTTCCTCAATTGCTGATACCGCGACAAGAACTTTCCGTGTTGAGTTAGAAGTTGCTAACTCAGATCATAAAATTTTGGATGGTATAACAGCTGAACTCATTATTAAAGCTAATCAAATTATGGCACAGAAAATTTCCCCTGCTTCATTGGTTTTAGATGATCGCGGCCTCGTAGGGGTTAGAACCGTTGATACAAATAACGTAGTTCATTTCAAAGAAGTGGAAATCATGGGCAATCATGAAAATGGTGTTTGGATAGCTGGCCTTGAAAATAATGATAAAGTAATTGTTAAAGGCCATGAGTTCGTTAAAGCGGGTGAATCTGTTTCTGCCGTAACAGCAACTAATTAAAGGATCAAATTATGAACGCAATAATTAGTGCAGCGATAGACCATTACAGGGTAGTACTTTTATGCCTAGCGTTGATTTTTGTTGGCGGAACAGCTTCTTACATAACAACTCCAAAAGAAGCGTCTCCGGACATTACAATTCCTACGATTTACGTTAGCCTTATCCATGACGGCATTTCACCAGAAGACTCTGCGCGTTTGCTAGTAAAACCACTAGAAACAACGCTTAGAACAATTGAAGGAATAAAAATTCTTCGTGGTATTGGCCGTGAAGGCGGAGCCAGTTTAATTATTGAATTTAACGCAGGTATTGATCCTGATTTGGCTCTCTTAGATGTTCGTGAACAAGTAGATAAAGCCAGATCAGAATTTCCGGCAGAAACTAAAGAGCCTACGATTACAGAAATTAACTTAAGTGAATTTCCGATCATTAATGTCGTACTTTATGGTAGTGCCCCAGAGCGGGTGATTTATCAAATTGCAAGACGTTTAAGAGATGATCTTGAATCTGTACCCAGTATTCTTAAGGCGGAAGTTACTGGTGATAGAGAAGATTTACTTGAAATCGTTATTGATCCTGCAAAGTTAGAAAGTTATCAATTTTCATATGCTGAACTGGCAAATGTTGTTGCTGTTAATAACCGTTTGGTTGCTGCAGGCTCCCTTGATAATGGGAATGGACGTTTTTCCGTTAAAATACCTGGAATCTTGGAAACAGCAGAAGATGTTTATAATATTCCTTTGAAAGTTTCGGGTAATAGTATTGTTACATTGAAAGATGTAGCAACAATAAGAAAAACTTTTAAAGACCCTGTAAGCTTTGCAAGATTTAATGATAAGCCTGCAGTATCACTTGGCGTCAGTAAACGTACCGGTGAAAATATTATCGCAACCGATGCTATCATTAAAGAAATCGTCCGTCTTTCAGCAGAACAATGGCCGGAAGGCGTTTATTATGATTTTGTTGGTGAGGCATCCGAACAAGTTGAAGATTCGGTTTCAAGCCTTCAAAATAGTATTATTTCAGCAATCCTACTTGTATCAATTGCAATGATTGTAGCTCTTGGTGAAAGAACTGCATTGCTTGTTGCTATTTCAATACCGGGTTCATTTTTACTTTCTATATTCTTAATGAACTTCATGGGTATGAGCATCAACCAGGTGGTTATGTTTGGTCTTATTCTTTCCGTTGGTCTATTGGTTGATGGTGCAATTGTTGTAACTGAATATGCTGACCGTAAAATGCAAGAAGGGTTCGATAAAAAAGAAGCTTATAGACTTGCTGCGCAGAGAATGGCTTGGCCTATTCTAGCTTCCACGGCAACAACACTTGCTGCATTCTTACCGTTGTTGTTTTGGCCTGGCATCCCTGGTGAGTTTATGGGGTATTTGCCGCTTACACTTATTTTTACACTATCATCATCATTTTTAATGGCCCTGGTATTTATGCCTACACTTGGTGCATTGATCGGTAAAAAAGCGGATGATGCTGGTGATAACGTTTCCCATATGGCAGCCGGTAATTTTGATCCAAATGTATTACAAGGCTTTACAGGATCATATGTTCGTCTGGTAGATAAACTTATTAGACATCCGTTCCGATTTATGGGCGCAATTTTTGCAATCGTTATTGGTATTATCGTTGCCTTTGGCATGTCAGGAACACCGGTACAATTCTTCCCGGAAATGGACCCAGAAAACATCCAAATCAATGTTCATGCGCGTGGCAATCTTTCACTAAACGAAAGAGATTACCTAGTGCAACAAGTTACGGATGCCATTAAAGAGAACCCTAACATTGAAAATTTCCAGTCAACAACGACTGCCCTTTCAAACAGTGCGCAAGACAAAGCTGAAGATGTAATTGGCACATTGTTTATTAACTTTATTGATTGGGACAAACGTGAGAAAAATGTTAGCGGAATCATAAGTGACTTCCGTACTGCAACCGCTAATATACCTGGTATTATCGTGGAAATTGTTACGCCTGCTCAAGGTCCTGTGCAAGGTAAAGACATTCAAATGGAGTTTAAATCGGAAAGTGCCGAACTCTTATTACCTGTTGTAAATGCAATTTATAACCATATGGATACTGAAATAGAAGGTTTAACCGATCTAGAAAACACCCTTCCGCTTCCTGGAATTCAGTGGGAATTAGAAGTTGATCGTGCATTAGCTGGTTTCTACGGTACAGATATTGCCAATGTTGGTAGTGTCATCCAATTGGTTACCAATGGCATAAAAGTCAGCGAATATCGACCTGATGATGCTGATGACGAAGTTGACATTCGTATTCGTTTCCCTGAGGAATACCGAAACATTTCACAGTTAGATGAAGTAAGAGTACAAACCAGAGAAGGTCTAGTTCCAATTAGTAACTTTGTTAAGCGTGTCGCGAAGCAAAAAATTAGTACAGTTGAAAGAATTGATACCAAGACTGCATATAAAATTCGTGCAAATGTTGAAGATATTACTCAACGTACTAATATTTCTAATGCCATAGGAGCATGGGTTGCAGAACAAAACTTTGATCCGCGCGTCGAAGTTAAATTTGCAGGAACTGATGAAGAGCAACAAGAATCACAAGCATTCCTATCAAAAGCTTTTGCAATGGCGTTGTTCTTGATGGCTCTAATCTTAGTGACACAGTTTAATAGCTTTTACCATTCTGGGCTCATTCTACTTGCTGTTCTGCTATCAACAGCAGGCGTATTGCTCGGTATTATGATTACAGGAAGAACATTCCAGACCATCATGACCGGTGTTGGGATTATCTCTCTTGCAGGGATTGTGGTGAATAATAATATTGTTCTCATTGATACTTATGCCCGCCTTAAAGAGTCCGGCATTGACGCATACGAAGCCATAACGCAAACTGTAGCTCAAAGACTACGTCCCGTTATGCTAACGACGATTACGACAGTTGTTGGATTGCTTCCGATGGTCTTTATGATCAACATTGATTTTGGAAGCCGCAGCGTCAAAATTGGTGACCCATCAGGCTCATTCTGGGTTGATTTAGCGATTGCCGTTTCATTTGGGCTTCTCTTTGCGACTGTGCTTACTCTGCTTCTAACGCCATGTATGTTAGCGGCACGTGTAAAACTATCTAAGAAGTATAGAGAATCAAATTTAAAATCGATCGCTAGCGGGTCAACCCCGCAAGCCGCGGAATAAATTAACTCTTACTTCGTGAAGAAAACAATGCGATTGTCGGGATGGAAATAATATAAATCATCCCGACAACTGACATAGTCATCCAGAGATTGGTTATTAATAAAGAGGCTAAAATTCCAATTCCAAGGAGCACAAAAATAACGTGCTCCTTGTGTATTTTTAGGCTCTTCAAAGAAAACGTTGGAATGCGGCTTACGGTAAGCAAACAAAGTAAAGCCATATAAGCTGAACACAGTTTGGGGTCTTGTAAAAATTCAAATCCAAATTCGAATGATAAAATCATAGGCCAAAGGGCAAGGGCTGCTGAAGCGGGAGCGGGAATTCCTGTATAATAACCTGCTTTGACCTCAGCCCCCAGCTCATCATCTTTCACAATAGTATTAAACCGAGCAAGCCTTAGAGCCATACAAATTGCAAACATAAGTGACATTAACCATCCCACACCCTTAACATCACTTAATACCCACATATACATAATAAGCGCCGGCGCAACCCCAAAGCTTATAACATCAGAAAGACTATCAAGTTCTGCGCCAAATTTACTGGTGCCTTTTAAGAGACGTGCTACACTTCCATCTAAACCGTCAAAAACGCCTGCAATCAAAATTGATGTAACGGAGGCCTCCCATTGGCCTAAATACGCGAAACGAACTCCAAACATGCCAGCACATAGTGCTAAAACAGTTATCGCGTTTGGGGCTAAACTTCTAACAGGAATATGAAAACGAGCTTTTTTCTGAGGCATGATAATCTACCTTATTTCACCGTCACGCTGTTTTTCGCGACCTTTTTCATTTGCTATTACGGTCTCGCCTGCGATCGCTCGTTGTCCCACCGCAACCAGTGAATTAACACCTTTAGGTAAATAAACATCAACACGACTTCCAAAACGAATTAGGCCGAAACGTTCGCCTGCTTTCATTTCATTACCATCTTCTGCCCAGCATAAAATACGACGCGCAACCAGACCTGCAATTTGTACAAAGGCGATATTGTTTCCGGATGTTGTTTCCATCATAATCGCATGGCGCTCGTTATCTTCACAGGCTTTTTCAAGCGACGCATTTAAATATTTTCCAGGTGTATAAGCTTGGCGAACGATTTTTCCATCAACTGGAACTCTGTTAACATGAACATCAAATACATTCATAAAAATAGTCACACGAGTACAAGTCTCAGATCCCATATCAAGCTCAACTGGCGGAACAGAATCTTTTACAGATTGCACAACACCATCTGCTGGTGCAATGACTAGCCCTTCTCTATTTGGCGTTACGCGTTCAGGGTCACGGAAAAAATAAGCACACCATGCCGTTAAGACAACACCAACAAATACAAGAAAATCAATTCCCGTTAAAAACAGAAGAAATGTAATGACAGCAAAGACGCCAACAAATTTATGACCTTCTCTGTGAATTGGCACGAATACGGAAAGAATAGTTTCCATTTTTAATAAACCCTTCAACGAAATAAACTCTATATTTGTTTATCGATAATCCTTAAGCAATGGTTATGCAAGCTTTTCATCATTTTTTTTAAGCTCAATTAGGCGTTGTTGGACCTCATCCAACTGTTGTTGCTTTTGCCACATTTGCGCATATTTTCCATTTTTCTCTAGTAAAACAGTGTGGCTTCCACGCTCTACAACTTCACCACCATCAAGGACCAAAATTTCATTTACATTTATAATAGTGGAAAGCCTATGGGCAATCACAATAGCAGTTCTTTGTTCTGATATTTTTTCAAGTGATTGCTGAATATCCCTTTCAGTATGACTATCTAGCGCCGAAGTCGCCTCATCAAGAAGTAAAATAGATGGGTTCTTTAATATGGTTCTTGCAATGGCTACGCGCTGTTTTTCACCACCGGATAGTTTTAACCCTCTTTCCCCCACTTCCGTTTCATATTCTTCAGGTAAAGTTAAGATGAAATCATGAATTTTTGCTAACTTAGCGGCTTCGATAACGTCCTCATCCGTTGCTTCGTGATTTCCATAAGCAATATTATATTTAATGCTATCATTAAAAAGAACCGTATCTTGAGGAACCACCCCGATCTCACGTCTTAAGCTGTGTTGTTTCACATCACGAATATCTTGGCCGTCAACCATCACACTTCCTGATGAAATATCATAAAACCGGAATAAAATACGAGATATTGTTGATTTACCAGCACCGCTTGAGCCGACAATAGCCGTGGTCGTTCCACCTTTAACTTTAAACGAGACATTTTTTAAAATAGGGCGGTCTTCATTGTAATGAAAGCAAACATCTTTAAATTCAATTGTGCCTTTTTTAATATTAATGTTTTCAGCGTTTTCATTGTCTTGAATTTCTGGGTTTTTAGCAATTAACATGAACATTTTTTCCATATCAACAAGCGCTTGTTTAATTTCGCGGTACACAAACCCTAAGAAATTTAAAGGGATATAAATCTGAATTAAAAGTGAATTGATTAAAACAAACTCACCAATGGTAAATAATCCTTCGGCAACACCTTTTGCTCCCATTAGTAGGACAGCCACTAAACCTGCTGAAATAATAACCCCCTGCCCCACATTAAGAAGCGTCAATGAAATCTGACTTTTAACTGCGGCTTCTTGATATTGCTTCAAGGATTTATCGTATCGCTCGGCTTCGTGATACTCACTGGTAAAATATTTAACAGTTTCAAAATTAATCAAACTATCAATGGCGCGACCGTTTGCTTTGGTATCTTGTTTATTCATTTCACGGCGGTATTTCAGTCGCCATTCAGTAACAGCAACTGTAAAATAAATATAACTAACAAGACAAACAAAAGTGATGATGGCATATATAGCGCCAAACTTAACCCAGAATATACTTGAAATGATGACAATTTCTAAAATTGTCGGCAAGATATTAAACAACATGAAACGTAACAAGAAGTCTATACCTCGTGTCGCTCTCTCGATAACTCTGCTTAACCCACCAGTTCTCCGTTCAAGGTGAAACCTTAAAGAAAGTAAATGTAAATGCCTGAATGTATTTAGTGCTATATTTCTTAATGCATTTTGCCCAACTTTTACAAAGATCGCGTCTCTAATTTCACCAAATGCCAGCGAAAGTATCCTAGCAAGACCATATCCAACAATTAATCCAACAGGTATTGCGCTAATGATTATTTCGTCTGTAATTTCTTTATCTTCAGCAAGAATATCGACCGCATCTGCTAAAATAAAAGGCACATATACACCGAATACTTTTGCAGCAACCAAGAAAAAGATAGCGAGGATTACTCTAATTTTTAAATCACCACGCCCTTTTGGCCAAAGGTATCGCCAAAGCTCGCTTATTGTTTGAAAATGGTTTCCTTCATCTTCATTATCTTCGATTGATTTTTCTTGACTGGCAGTTTGATCACTCGCCATAAAACACCCTTATTTTTCAATATTTTTAAAAAAATGATAATTCGTGAATTCCGTGTTTAATCAATTCATATATTGTTAACCACAACCCCATACTATCAGAAACAGTAACAAATGCTGCATTTAATTCCAGCATTATTTAATCTATTTTGATCGTTATTTTAACAGGGAAATAATCAATAAATATGAACGCCTTAGAACAAAATTTGGAGTTGATAGAAGAGCACTTAATTGATTACAAAAGCCAACTACCGCTATTCTATGAATTTGAATATCACGGCATTAATTTTGATTGCCAAATTGTCAATCATGACAGTTCGGATCATTACTATGTAAATCTGACGGCGAGAATTGGTTACCTACCTTATAGCTCTGAAAATAAAAACAGACGTGAACTCATTCTCAAGAATTTCAGTCATTTAATGGCACATAATCTCATCACTATTGATCATCATTGCGATATGAAACTTCCACTTAACACCATGATAAAAGGCGATACAAACGCAAAAACAGTGATGGAAACAATTTGTTATACTTTATTAGATGCAAAAGAAGTTTTGGAAATAATTTCAAACACAATGAACGATAAAAATATCAATACAGATCAAAATTTAATCGAAAAATTAGCTTAGTTCATTTGAAGTTTTTCAAGCGGTAAGCTTAATTCTTGCCCTGGGAAAATCAAATTAGGATCTAAAATACTTTCCCTATTCGCGCCAAAAATAACCGTATAATGGTAACCAGAGCCATATAACTTTCTCGCGATATGCCATAAGCTGTTGCCAGGTTTAACGATGACATCCCCAGTTGCCTGATCACGGTCAAGCGCAACAAAGGGAGTGAACGGCTGAGAAATACGTACTTCCACATTTCCGTCATCAAGGATCTGATCTAATCTAATGATATGCTCGCCCGCTGCTAATGATTTCTCAATTTCAAAAGTCCAATTACCTTCGTCACCTGATACAACTTCACCAACAAATTGATTATCCAAATATATTCTGACGTTTGCGCCTGCTATGGCACTTCCATTTACGACCGTTTTACCGTTGTCCGTATAATCAAGCGCATTTAGGGTCAAACCATTTGCAGCATCAATCATATTAATGTTTTGCGGTTTTTGTAAAACTTTACTTGGGCCGTTGCCTGTTCTTGGGCTTAAAATCGCAACGACGCCATCAGTATCATCGCTGTTAAAACGCTCTTCATTGCGTTCTGGAACCGATACGATAACGATATCACTAGACGTAATTTCAAAATCACCTTGCTTCGCAACCAAACTAATTTCTGTCGGACCACTTGGCAAAGGATCATCAAATAATAAAACCCACTCACCGTTTCTATCTGTAATGGCTGTTCCTAATTGACGATCACGGGCATAAACAATAACGTCACTATTTGGCTCCGCTCTACCCGCAATTACGCCCGTGCCGTTACGACTAATTCTCACCACATCAAAACTCGGCACTGCCATTGAATTTATTGTATTGTCTAAATCTGTTGCTGGAGAAACTTCAGATACAGCCGCATTTTCAGCACTTTCCGGAATTGTGGATTGCGTTCCATCATCGGCAAAAAATATAACCCAGACTAAGGCGCTTATGGCCACTAGGGCTAGTAATGACATACTAAATTTTAAACCAGAACTTTGTTTAATTTGCTGATGATTTAAATAATCGCTCAATTTATTTTATCCAACTTCATAAAAATGAAGCATATTAACATTAATCATACTTCTTATATAGTCTTTGACCATATAATTACCAGTGTGTTTTTTACCAAATCAACAATTCTATAAAAATTTCGCCCTCAATATCCCTTATAAAAATAAAATTTGTCAAATGTGTGACCAAAAACTAAGATAATGCTATGAAAAAAATCAAATCCATATGTGTTTATTGTGGTTCACGTCTTGGAAGAAAGCAATCATTCCAAGATTTAGCCCACAAAGTCGGCCTTATATTAGCAAAAAATAATATAAAGCTTATATACGGAGGCGGGAATGTAGGGTTAATGGGTATAATTGCTACTAGTGTTATGGAAAATGGTGGTAGTGTACACGGCATCATTCCCGGACATCTTGATGAAAGGGAGAAATCGCATGACACAATTACAGAATTAACAATTGCAAATAATATGCATCAAAGAAAGCGAATGATGTTTGATCATTCTGATGCTTTTCTTGTTTTACCAGGAAGTATCGGAACACTTGACGAGACAATTGAAGCGATAACTTGGGCGCAATTAAATCTCCATGATAAGCCAATAGTAATTTTAAATCATGAAAGTTATTGGGACCCTTTCTTAGGTTTACTAGAAAATATTATTGAAAATGAATTTACTGTTCCAGAAACTTTAAATCTTTTTCACGTCGTAAATTCAGCTGATGACGTATTGCCACTCTTAAAAACGTTACCTGATCCAAAAATAGATCCAAAAAACACATTATTTTAAATAAAAAGGTAAGAATACCCTTACATTTTTGATTATCTAATGTTACTTTGCGCCCAAATATTATGAATTAAATAATACTTCGCTAAGAATAGCGATTAACTAAAACCAAAAGGAATAACATGGCTAAGATTAAAGTAGATAATCCCGTTGTTGAACTAGACGGCGACGAAATGACACGCATCATTTGGGCTTGGATTAAAGAACGTCTCATTCATCCATACCTTGATGTTGACCTTCATTATTATGACCTCAGCATTCAAAAGCGTGACGAGACAGATGACCAAATCACCATCGACAGTGCGAATGCAATTCTTGAACATGGTGTTGGCGTAAAATGTGCAACAATTACACCAGATGAACAGCGCGTTGAAGAATTCGGCCTAAAGAAAATGTGGCGCTCTCCTAATGGTACTATCCGTAACATTATCGGCGGTACGGTTTTCCGTAGTCCAATTATCTGTTCCAATGTTCCTCGTCTGGTACCAGGTTGGACAGATCCAATTGTTATTGGCCGTCACGCATTCGGTGATCAATACCGCGCGACAGATTTCCGCGTCCCGGGAGCAGGAAAATTGACTGTAAAATTTGAACCTGATGATGGTGGTGAAACTATTGAACACGAAGTGTACCAGTTTGAAAAAGCTGGCGTTGCTATGGCAATGTATAACCTTGATGAAAGTATTCGTGATTTTGCCCGTTCAAGTATGAATTATGGTCTTAACGTTGGATGGCCTGTGTATCTTTCAACAAAAAACACTATCCTGAAAGCATATGACGGACGTTTTAAAGATTTGTTTGAAGAAGTATATCAGAATGAATTCGCTGATAAATTTAAAGCAGCCGGCATTTCTTATGAGCATCGTTTAATCGACGACATGGTAGCATGTGCAATGAAATGGAACGGTAAATTTGTTTGGGCGTGTAAAAACTATGATGGCGACGTTCAATCAGATACTGTTGCACAAGGTTTTGGCTCACTTGGCCTTATGTCTTCGCGTCTAATGACACCAAACGGTAAGGTCGTTGAATCGGAAGCAGCACACGGTACAGTGACACGTCATTACCGCCTGCATCAACAAGGTGAAGAAACATCAACAAATCCAATAGCATCTATTTACGCTTGGACTGGTGGTCTTCGCCACCGTGGTACACTAGATGGCAATGAAAAACTTATTAATTTTGCTGATGCGCTTGATGCAGTTTGTGTTAAAACTGTTGAGCAAGGTGATATGACTAAGGATTTAGCTTTACTAGTTGGCCCTGAGCAAAACTGGTTAACGTCCAAGCAATTCTTTGATAAGATTGATGAAAATCTGCAAAAAGAAATGGGTTAATAGCTTCTATGTATTTTTTAAGAAGGCGGGTATAATACCAGCCTTTTTTATTGCTTTAAAGGCTTTCCAAATCTTTTACTTCCGTCTGACCGAAATCTACTGAAGTTTTTTCAGAATACGTTTGTTCAATACGTTCCTTCAAACTGGGGAAGTGGTTCAGCAAATGATGAAAATCTTTGGCATCCAAAATCAAAAGGTGAGTTTTCTCGACTGCAACGTAATTCGCCTGAAACGTCGCTCTTTCCATTAATGACTTTGCGCCAAAGAAGGCTCCTTGTCTCAAATGGTTCTCGCCTTCTTCGTCTTTTCTTCTAATTGTACCAGATACAATCAGGTAAAGTTTCTCTGCCTTTTCACCGTCATAAACAATTAATCTACCGCTTTCAACAACCTGAGAGCGAAGCCGTTTAGCAATACTATTTATAAGGTTTGCATCTAGTCCATGAAAAAGTGGAACATTAGCAACTAAGCCCCATCGAATAACAAAATCCCGTCGGTGAATTTCATTTGCAAAACCGGACGCAATAATACCAATAGGTAAAGCATATACACCAACCCCCATAATCATAACAACAACACCAAAAACTTTACCCCAAACCGTGAGAGGCACCACATCACCATATCCAATTGTTGTTAAAGTGGCAAAAGCCCACCACATAGCCGAAGGAATATTACCAAATGCTAGGGTTGGACTGTGCGTTCAAGATAGTACATGATGCTAGAAGCGAAAAGGACCAGCCCAAGTATGATAATCAAAGTCGCGATCAAAGCGCGTCGCTCAGCATAAAAAACTTTCCCCAAAGAAGTAAGTGCCGGAGAATAGCGCATTAATTTAAATAATCTTAGAAATCTGAAAATACGCAAGAATCGTAAATCAAATCCTACAAATGAGAATAATATTGTTGGGGCAATTGCGATAAAATCTATTACCATTAGAGGAGAAAATAAGAATCTTATTCTAAAGTTATTCTTGCCTCTTACATTTGGTTTTGATCGATATTCAACACAAATCCAAACGCGTAGAAAATATTCTATTATAAAAATACCGAGTGAAAAGAGCTCAAAATACAAAAACTCTTTTGAATATTCTATGCTAATTGGCTGAACTGTTTCCATCGCAACCGCAAAAATATTCAACAGAATTAAGATGACCATAAAGGCATCAAAAAAATGACCCGCTAAGTGACCACTGCCGCCAATCTCAATAATGTTAAATATATTTCGTCTTAGACTATTGTCTTTCTGCATTTAATCATTTCAAATATCCTGAAATGTTACCCGATTATATTTTCTATAGCTTTTATGGCTTCTTTCGCATTACTGCCGTCTGGACCTCCTGCTTGCGCCATATCCGGTCGACCGCCCCCACCTTTACCGCCAACCGCGACGGCACCAGCACGCACCAAGTCAACTGCGCTAATTTTTTCTTTTAAATCATCGGTGACAGCAGTTAAAACCGCTGCTTTACCTTCATTGACAGCGATAAATGCAATTACACCGCTTCCGATACGTTTCTTCGCATCATCAGCAAGGCCACGCAGTTCTTTTGCCGGAATGCCTTCAAGAACTTGGCCAAGAAATTTAACACCCGCTATCTCTTTAAATTCATCACCATCAGATTGAGTCCCACCACCGAGAGCAACTTTCTTTTGAAGTTCAGCAATTTCTTTTTCCATAGTTTTGCGCTCATTAAGTAAAGTACTTAACCGCCCAACCAAATCAGATGATGTTGTCTTTAACGTAGATAATGCATCAATCAACAATGCTTCTTGATCTGCTGAATAATCACATGCAGCATCCCCAGTTAAAACTTCTAATCTACGAACACCAGAAGAAACGGCCCCTTCAGATATGATTTTAAAATACCCTATATCACCAGTACGCCGAACATGAGTGCCACCACATAATTCAACGGAATAATCTTTACCGTCAACCGCTTCACCCATTGCAACCACACGGACTTCATCGCCATATTTTTCACCGAATAATGCCATAGCTCCAGCTTCAATCGCCTCATCAGGTGTCATTAAGCGTGTTGTTACCTCAGTATTCTGACGAATAATGCCGTTAACTTCATCTTCTACCCTTTTAATTTCATCTGCTGTTACGGCCTTTGAATGGCTAATATCAAAACGCATTTTATCAGCGGCAACCAAGGACCCCTTTTGTGTCAAATGGTCACCAAGATTATTTCTAAGCGCCGCATGCAAAATATGGGTAACGGAATGATTGGCTCGGATTTTATCACGGTTAATAACATTGACGTTCATTTCAACAACGTCATCATTTTTAATAGAACCCTCAATAACTTTTCCCAGATGCACATGTAACGCGCCTAGTTTCTTTTCCGTATCCGTAATTTCAACAAGTGCGCCCTGTTCGGTTTTAAATGTTCCGATATCACCAACCTGGCCACCACTCTCACCATAGAATGGCGTTTGATTGACAAGAATTGCCACGTCATCACCTGCTTTTGCCTCGTCAACAACATCATCATTTGAAACAATCTGTAAAACCTTACCTTCTGCATGAGTAGTGCTATACCCAACAAACTCTGTTGCACCAAATTCTTCTTGTGCTTCAAACCATACAGACTCGGTCGCGCTAGAACCCGACCCTTTCCATGCAGCGCGTGCCTCCGCTTTTTGTCTTACCATAGCGGCATTAAACCCAACTTCATCAACCGACATATTTTTCGTGCGAAGAGCGTCTTGCGTGAGATCAAGTGGAAATCCAAATGTGTCATATAGTTTAAAGGCTACTTCACCGTCTAATTCACCATTTTCGCCAAGGCCATCAATTTCTTCATCAAGGAGACGCATACCGCGATCTAGTGTTTTACGGAACCGTTTTTCTTCAAGAAGCAAAGTTTCGGTTACCAATGCTTCTGCACGGATGAGTTCAGGAAAAGCTTGCCCCATTTCCCCAACGAGTGCCGGAACTAAACGATGCATAAGCGGTTCTTTGCAACCAATAATATGAGCGTGACGCATTGCACGACGCATTATCCGTCTAAGTACATAACCGCGGCCCTCATTCGATGGAAGAACGCCATCGGCGATTAAAAATGAAGTAGATCTTAAATGATCCGCAATCACACGATGCGAAGTATTATGTTCACCAAACGGTTCAACGCCGCTCATGTCCGCTGAGGCCGTAATTAATTTTTTAAATAAATCAGTTTCATAATTATCATGTGTACCCTGTAAAACCGCAGCAATACGTTCTAACCCCATCCCTGTATCAATCGCAGGTTTAGGAAGGTCAATTCTTTTTCCGCCCTCTTGTTGTTCATATTGCATGAAAACAAGGTTCCAAATTTCAACGAAACGGTCACCATCTTCCTCAGGCGTGCCTGGAGGACCACCCCAAATATGATCCCCATGATCATAGAATATTTCAGAGCAAGGACCGCAAGGACCTGTATTTCCCATGGACCAAAAATTATCAGATGTTGCAATACGGATTATACGTTCATCCGGAAGGCCACTAATTTTACTCCACAAATCAAACGCGACATCATCATCGTGGTAAACCGTTACAAGTAGCTTATCTTTATCAATTCCATAAACATTCGTGATCAATTCCCAAGCATGATAGATCGCTTTTTCTTTAAAATAATCACCAAAAGAAAAATTTCCGAGCATTTCAAAAAATGTATGATGACGCGCCGTATAGCCTACATTATCTAAATCATTATGCTTACCACCCGCGCGTACGCATTTCTGGCTAGTTGTCGCACGTTTATAAGGACGCGTTTCCATACCCGTGAAGACATTTTTAAATGGCACCATTCCAGCATTCACAAACATTAATGTCGGATCATTATCCGGCACGAGCGGGCTACTGGCCACCACTTCATGACCTGCATCCTTAAAATAATTTAGAAAGGCGCTACGGATTTCGTTGGTACTCTTCATTTTTAGTCCACTCTTTGATCTTTTATGATGACTTTTATACTTTATCCCATATTGCAGGGGATTATTCAAAGTCTTTTACCGTTCAATATCATCTAAGTCCAGTTTGCAAAACAAAAAAAGGTACCGGAAACCGGTACCTCGAAGTTTGCTGGGATAGTGTAAATATATTGAGCGTGAAGTTTATTCGTCTTCTAGCTCTGTGTCACGAATAGTACCCTCTTTAAGCATCACATCGTCAAGGATACCTGCATTAACGCGAACAGCATTTTCAATTTCAGCGGCCATTTCCGGGTTGTCTTTTAGAAAACGTTTAGCATTTTCGCGTCCTTGACCAATACGCTGAC
>NZ_CBFIEP010000033.1:0-7195 GCF_965661635.1 Pseudemcibacter sp.
GCGTATATCTTTAACCGTCTTCTCCGCGCTTCCAGTTCTATTTGATTTGTTAGAGTGTTTACGTGTCATCTTCGTTCCTTCGTCATTACGATGAAACAAAAACACTCTCTTATAAAATACCCTTAATTAGTCCAACTTGGTTTGACGGGATACAGTCATGAGTAAACTTATGACTTGATAAATGTCTTCCCTAAATGCAAGATGTCAAAAAGTATATAGGGAAAATAAAATGAAATATTTATCGCAAATTGCTGTCATCATCGGAGCATTGTTTTTAAGTTCTTGTGCAGAACCAGAGGTAAAACAAGAAGCCAGTAAAATACTTACCAATGCAGTGGTTTGGACCGGAGTTGATGAGCAGCCATGGGCGAACACTATTGTCATAGATAATGACCGTATTATTGCAGTCGGCGATGAGGGCCTAACATCGCAATATAACGCTGCACAAGTAATCGATGCAGAAGGCAATATGATCCTTCCCGGCTTTATTGATAACCACGTGCATTTTATGGATGGCTCAAGTTCACTCGCCAGTGTTCAAACGATTGATGCAACCACTGAACAACAATTTGCTAATATCATCATGGATTATGCCAAGACCATGCCAAATGGCGAATGGATGCTTGGTGGCATTTGGGATCATGAAAAATGGGGCGGAACCCTGCCCCATAAAGACTGGATTGATGAAGGTACAGGAGACAATCCAATTTTCCTTTACCGTACTGATGGGCATATCGGTTTTGTAAATTCAAAAGCGCTGGAACTGGCGGGTGTAACAAAAGATACACTCGATCCCGAAGGCGGTGTGATCGTTCGTGATGCAGATGGTGAACCAACAGGAACCTTGATCGATACGGCAATGTACCTTGTTTCAAGAATTTATCCAGCGCCGAGCGATGATAGAATTGATGTCATATTTGACACAGGTATCAAAGAAGCACTTGAAAATGGGGTCACACAAGTTCACAGCATTGATATGGGTGTTTGGGATAATCTTCCAATTTTTAATAGAGCGAAAGAACAAGAGCGCCTTAAAATTCGTGTTAATTATTATACCCATATTTCAAAACGTCATGAACTTGCTAATATGATTAACACAGAAGGAAAAGGCGATAACTGGCTAAGGTTTGGTGGTGTAAAAGCCATGGCTGACGGTGCGCTTGGTAGCGGAACGGCATGGTTTTATGAACCCTTTAGCGACGAACCTGATAACAGCGGTTTTCCCATTCGTCCCATGGATGAATTAAAAACCATGCTGCAAGAATCCCATGACTATGGTTTCCAACTTGCTATTCACGCAATTGGCGACAAAGCAAATGATGAAGTGCTCAGGATAATTGATGAAATTGGCGCCAAAGATAACCGTCCACGAATTGAGCATGCACAACATTTAAAAAAACACGCATTAGAAAGATTTAAAGAGCTTAATGTTACCGCGGCGGCTCATCCTTATCATGTTTATGATGATGGTCGCTTCGCAGAAGGCCGAATTGGAAAAGAAAGACTTTCTGAGATTTATTCCTTTAAATCTTTAATGGATGCCGGCGTTAATGTGTCATTCGGATCAGATTGGTTTGTCTCACCCATGCGTCCACTGCTTGGTATCTATGTTGCAACGACTAGACATACTGCTGATGGCAATAACCCCACGGGCTGGATACCAGAAGAAAAAGTCACCGTAGAGCAAGCCGTCAAAGCATATACAATGAACAATGCCTGGATTGGTAATCAGGAAAATGATTTGGGTACCATCGAAGCTGGAAAGCTAGCTGATCTTGTGATTATAAGTGATAATATCTTTGAAATTGATCCAGCCGATATCAAAGATACAAAAGTATTAATGACCATAATCAATGGTGATATAAAATATCGAGCCGATTAAAGGACAAAGATAATGAATAGAATAATAGGTATTTTTATTTTTTTTGTATTTTGCATGACTAATGTTCATGGAAAAGAGTTTGCAGGATATGTCAGTAGCGCCAGTCCAGAAGCCACTGAAGCAGGTATAAAAATTCTTGAAAATGGTGGTAATGCATTTGATGCAGCAATTTCAGTATCCTTAGCCTTAGGGGCTAGTGAGCCTGCGGGGTCAGGAATTTTTGGACAAACCGTTATGTTGGTTCAACCAAAAGAAGGTGAACCCTTTGTTATTCATGGCACGACCCTCTCGCCTGCAAATATTCCTGATGTGGTATCCAGAAAACATTTAACACAAGGCAGAACAGCATCAACAATTCCATCTAATTTAAAAGTGTTATCATTCACACATAAAAATTACGGAAGCGGACAGTTTTCATGGAATGAATTATTAGAACCAGCGATAGATCTTTATGAAAATGGCATTCTAATTGGAAATTTCAGATATCTAGCTTCAAATAATTACAGATCCGCCTTTAATATTCAAAAAGAAGCCGCAGATATTTTTCTAAAAGAAAATGGGTCCCCATACCTAATAGGCGAAATTTTTAAACAACCTAAGATGGCTAAAACCCTTAAACGCATAGCCGAACTGGGCGCCGAAGAATTTTATCGCGGCGAAATGGCAAAGAATATTGCAAAAGACATGTCAGAGAATGGTGGTTGGATTACATATGATGATCTCGCAAACTTTCCCGATCCAAAAATCATTCCAACCATCCAAACCGATTATAAAGGATATGAAATACACTCCCTTCCCCCTCCCTATGGTGGTTGGATCATGTTACAAATTCTAAAAATATTAGAACAATCTGATACCGCTGATATAGATGAAGACAATTGGAAAAGACGTATTGAGCTTTTAAATGCCATGCGTTTGGGACACGGTGAACGCACAAATAATCCGGTTTCCGGCTTTTATGATTATGGCAATGAAATTAAAACTAAAATATCAGAAGAAGAGGCAACACGATTACTTAATAAATACAAAAATGGCATTGGTGGAGAAACTACCCATTTTTCAGTTGTTGATGGAGACGGTAATGCCATTGCAGTGACACAGAGTATTGATAGTTATTTCGGCTCAAAAACCGTACATCCGGAATATGGTTTTCTTTATAATAACTATATGCAATCGTTCCGTCTTGAAGATGATGGCTCTCCTTATGTCTTAAAAGAAAATGAGATGCCCTTAAGTTCGATGAGCGCGACTATTGTGAAAAAAAATGACGAACCTGTCGTCGTTTTAGGAAGCCCTGCTAGCGCACGAATAATCTCGGCTGTTGCGCAAGTCACTAGCTATTGGATTGATGTAGAAGAAAACATCGCCAAGGCAGTAGCTGCTTTCAGGGTTCATGTTGTTCCAGACAATAAAGCCTATATAGAAGGACCGACTATTTCAAATGAACTGTTATCTGAATTAAGTCGTTATGGTTATGAATTAAAAAGACCAAATTACGGTGTCTCAAATGGGCAGTATGATCCCTATTTCGGTGGAGTTCATGCTTTAGCAAAAGAAAAAGGTGTATGGACAGGTACCGCCGACCCACGCAGGGACGGCATATCTAAAGCAGCCTGGAAATAAAATTTAGTTAAATATAACTAAGCCACCATTGACTATTCTTTTTGAGGTATTCTCCGAATTTTTTACAGGGGTAATAAAATAGAAACACGAATTGAACAGAAAAATCGCATCACGTCACATTTAAATAAGCCTGTTACTAGTTATATCATTATTGCTGGATTGATATTTATTGTTGGATTGCTGCTTTATAATCAAAAAAACAATTCTGTACCCGCAACAATCAATTCTGGTAATGATTATTCAATAGCAGTAATGCCCTTTGTTGATTTAAGTTCTGAGAAAACCAAGAATATTTTGGCGATGGTATCTCAGAAGAGGTTCTCAATATGCTCGCCTCAATTGATCAATTAAATGTAACATCCAGAACCACCGCCTTTTCATTAAAAGGGCAACAGTTATCTATTCCTGAAATAGCAGAGCGCTTAAATATCAACTATATCGTTGAAGGATCTGTAAGACGCTCCAATGATCGCATTAGAATTACCGCTCAGTTGATAGATACGAGAAATGATCGTCAACTTTGGTCGGAAAATTACGACCGAGAATTAACAAATATCTTTTCAATTCAAGATGACATCAGTCAACAAATCCTTACAGCATTAGAGCTTGAGTTAATAGGCAACAATCGCATAAGCAATGTTCCAACCCGCAATATGGACGCCTATACGCTTTACTTACAAGGGCATCAATTATTTTTAAATCGTGGAATTGGCGACTTAAATGCAAATATCAATAATATTGAACGGGCCATCAGTTTCTTAGAACAGGCCGTAGAAATTGACCCAAATTTTGCCGAAGCTTGGGCAGACCTTGCCACTAGTTTAATCATCTTACCGAGTTATTTTGATAAAAAATATTTTTTTGATAAAGTAAGCCCGACGGCAACTGATTCAGCAAATAAAGCGATTAGCTTAAAACCGACACTCTCCCAAGCGTGGGCGGTAAAAGGGTTTATTCATTTAAACAAACTCGAATTCCAAGAATCAGAAGCGGCAATCCTGCATGCAACTGAACTCAATTCAAATAATGCAACAGCTTGGTTCTGGCGCGGCCTTCATTACTTAGCATTAGGAAATCATGATAGAGCAATCGATGCCATTGAAAATGCGATTAGTATTTCACCAAATGTGCCAATATACCACAGCGGTTTAGGTCTGGCGCGGCATTCCCTGAAAGATATTGATCAAGCCATAATTCACATGGATAAAGCGATTGATGAAATGGGATTTGAAGCGGGTCGACTGGATCGTGCACTCGTTGCCATATGGAATAATAATACAGATCGCGCGCGAAAAGAGATGATCAAATTTTCAAGTATTTATGATCAATCTGCTTCAGAAGAACTTATTCAGAAAATTAACACTTATATTGATGCTTATTCAATGCAATCTTCTAATTATCAAGCGCGACAATTATTATTAAATGACATTGAAGAACAGCGCGAAAACACATTTGGTTTATATATGATACAAGATAGTGAACTTTTCATCGCTGATTTTACAAAAACGCCGGTTAATAAAGGGTTCGTTTTGTCTCGAATTTATAACCCTATTGCTCGATCATTCTTTAAAGAAAAATCATATAGAGAATTTATCAAAAACATCGGATTATTTACCTACTGGAAAAATAATAGTTTTCCTGTTTTTTGTTATGAAATTGATGACAATGATTTTGCCTGTGGTGAACCTTAAATGGTTATTCTAATTTCTTAATAACATTAAAAAGAACCTCTGCTCCAGCTTTCAAATCACTGACGTCAGTGTGCTCTTTCGGATTATGGCTAATGCCATCTTTTGATGGTACAAAAATCATGGCCGCCGGACATATCCGAGCCATCATTTGTGCATCATGTCCTGCACCTGAATTCATCTTCTTTACTGATAAGTTCATTTCCTTAGCAGTATTCATGACAATTTCTACAAGGTCTTGGTCGAATTTTACCGGTTCAAATCTTGCCAATTCTTCTGTCTCAATGATCACCCCTTCTTGGTCACAAATTTCTTTGATGGCTACCTTAAATAAATGTTCTGATTTTTTTAATTTTTCTTCATCAACATTTCTTAAATCAACCGTCATTTTTACTTCAGATGGGACGACATTGATTAAATTTGGCTTTGGAGTTATCACGCCAACAGTACCAACTTGAACACCACCGATTTCCTTTGTAATTTCTCGCACCTTTACGGCTAACATACTCGCTGCATATCCAGCATCAATGCGCATATTCATGGGTGTCGTGCCCGCATGGTTGGCTTGACCTTTAATCGTAAGAGACGTCCAGGAAATACCTTGCACATTTTCTACCGCACCAATTTTAACGTGCTCTTTTTCTAAAATCGGCCCCTGCTCAATATGTAATTCGATAAATGCTTTTGGTTTTATAACCCCACATTCTAAAGCGCCTAAATATCCTATTCTTTTAAGTTCATCTTTTAACTTTTTTCCATCGGCTGAAGTTGATTCATAGGCAGCTCTTAATGCCATTCCACCTGCATGAACTAGTGATCCCATCATATCGGGTTGAAATCTCGCGCCTTCCTCGTTGGTAAAAATCGCTACACATATATCATTTTTTGGCACTATTTTATGATCAATATATGTCTCAATGACCTCTAAACCCGCAAGAACCCCTAGACAACCATCAAGATGGCCGCCATTTCCAACAGTATCAATGTGTGACCCCATCATTATGGGAGTGTAGCGGTTTTC
Source organism: Pseudemcibacter sp. (assembly GCF_965661635.1). Taxonomy (NCBI): domain Bacteria; kingdom Pseudomonadati; phylum Pseudomonadota; class Alphaproteobacteria; order Emcibacterales; family Emcibacteraceae; genus Pseudemcibacter; species Pseudemcibacter sp. Next base: position 6,215 of record NZ_CBFIEP010000033.1, read on the forward strand.
GCCTATTAAAGTTCCAAAAATATTACCAATTTTATCAATGGATACTTCTAAATTTAATTCTTCCATCCAACCACGAACCAGATCACGTCCGGCTTTATCTTCGTCCGTTAGCGCAAGCCTTCTTGCGCCACCCTCAGATGTACGCCCAACCTCAGAGAGTTTCTGAAGTCGGTCATTTAATCTATCAAAATTAATCTTCAAATTAGAACCTTAAGATGTCTTTAGTTGTGTGCCGTGGGCATCATGGCCAAACAGTTTCATCACCGTTCTTATGACAATAAATTGAACCAATAAAATCCCAAACACGATATAAGGTGACGGGTAAAACCCTGCTACTATGAAGGCAAGCATCGTCATCGCACCGTTGGTCGCCGCATAGGCAAACTGTGTTGATACATGGTCAATATGTGGACAATCAGCACCCATGGATGCTAGTACCGTAGTGTCAGATATAGGTGATGTATGATCACCAAATAATCCACCGCTTAAAATAGCAGCAATACTTAATATCATAGGAGCGCCCATTTCGTGAGCCATTGGAACTACAATAACCATAAGTATCGCAAATGTGCCATATGATGAACCTGTTGCAAATGACATCATTGCGCCAAGGAAGAAGACAATAAGTGGTAAAAAGCTAGGTTGAATTCGGTCCCCTATTAAGCTCGCAAGATAAGCCCCCGTTTTCATTTCGCTACATATGGAACTTAATGTCCAAGCAAGAAGCAATACAATACAAATGAAAACCATTTTCTGCATCCCTGCGACAAATGTATTGAGGCTTTCATTATAGGTAATATTGCCATTTTTTTTCATTAAATAAGCACACCCCATTGATGCAAAGATGTAAGCGAGAGTGATACCCGAGCGTACATGAACACTTTTAACACCATCAGTGACGGCAAAATAGCCAATGTAAATCGCCATTGTGCATAACATTAATCCTAAAGGTAGCAGAACCGTGATTAATTTTGGATCTTC
>NZ_CBFIEP010000034.1:0-15469 GCF_965661635.1 Pseudemcibacter sp.
AAAACTAAAAATGAAAAATAAGCGTACCAAAGTAACCCCCTAGTGCATTTTGTACTTAAAGTATATTTTTAAGCTGCCGTTTTCGCAAGCACTAAAAAAAGGCGGCCTTGGCCACCTTAAAATTCAGTCGCTTTAAATTACACTAAACCTGTCGGTTATTCACTAAATCATCATAGTCGCGAACCATGTTCATACAAACATCACCCACTTTAAATGTATATTCACCAATCTGACTTAAGGGGGTGACTTCAACGGCAGTGCCAGTAATAAAAGCTTGTTCAAAGTCTCCCAGCTCTTCTGGCATAATTTTGCGAACGTTTACTTTAATACCGCGCTTTTCAGCAAGTTCTATTGCCGTTTGTCTTGTAATGCCATCGAGAAAACAATCCGGCGTTGGTGTATGAAGCTCCCCGTCTTTTAAGAAAAAGATATTGGCACCAGTTGCTTCCGCAACTTGCCCGCGGTAATCAAGCATCAATGCATCATCAAACCCATTTTCCGTAGCCGCATCTTTACACAAAGATGCAATCATATAAAGGCCCGCTGCTTTTGATTGTGTTGGGGCCGTATCTGGCGCAGGACGGCGCCATTTTGCAAATTCAAGACGTAATCCTTTTTGTTTTGGTTCCTCAGCAAAGTATGATGGCCATTCCCAAGCGGCAACTGCCACATGAATCTGTGTTCCTTTAGTCGCAACACCCATCATTTCAGCACCACGCCACGCGACTGGGCGCACATAGGCATCCACAAGACCATTTGCCTTAACAACGGCATCTGCCGCTGCATTTAATTCCTCAGCCGTATATGGCACTTCCATACCAAGAATTTCACCTGACTTGATCAAACGTTCGCTATGCTGATTTAATTTGAATATCTCACCGCCATAGGCGCGCTGCCCTTCAAAGACACAGCTTCCATAATGAAGCGCGTGTGATAAAACGTGAAAGTTAGCATCGCGCCAATTCACCATTTCACCATTATACCAAATTACACCATCACGATCATCAAAAGGCAGTATTGACATTAGAATCATCCTTTAAATTATTTTCTACTTGATATTTTTACCACTAGGTTTAAAATATGTCAACATGACTGACATAAATTTTAAAAATGAATTATCAACCATCTCCGATGATGAATTGTTTCTAAAGAGCACCAAGCTTCTTTATTTCGCTTATCGTGACTTTATTGCATGGCCAGATGAAGTGTTACAAAAATATGGATTTGGCAGGGCTCATCACCGTGTCCTATTTTTTGTAAGTCAAAACCCGGGTATGACAGTTGCAGAACTACTTAAGATACTTAACATTACAAAACAAAGCCTTTCACGGGTATTAAGCGCACTAATTGATCAAACCTATATTACTCAGGAAATTGGTGAAGAAGACCGTCGACAGCGATTATTATTTTTAACACAAAAAGGAAAAGAGCTCTTAAGAGAAGTTTCCATACATCAAAAAGAACAAATGATTAATGCGTGTAAAAATTCAGGATTAGAAGCGACAGAAGGTTTTTGGAAAGTTTTAACGGCACTGATTAATGAAGAAAACAGAGAAGAAATATTAAATCTGTCATTTAATAAATGATAATTAGACAAATTGCCCGGCGGCATGGCCAGACGCCCAGGCCCATTGAAAATTAAAGCCACCCAAATGGCCGGTTACATCAACAACTTCACCAATGAAGTATAATCCCGCGATTTTTTTGCTTTCAAATGTTTTAGACGACAATTCATCCGTACTTACCCCCCCCCTTGTTACTTCAGCGGTAGCAAACCCTTCTGTACCATTTGGTGTTAAACGCCATTCATTAACAAGAAGAGCTACCTTATTTAATTTTTTATTTGATAAATCCGCAAGTCTACCCTGCACTTCTGCTTGCTCGGTTAAATATATGGCTAATCTTTTTGGCAGTAAACTTGATAACACGGTTTGAATTTCTTGTTTTGGCTGCTCTTCTTTAGCAGTCTTTAGATATTCAAAAACTTGTGTATTTGGCGCAAGGTTAATGAGTATTTCCATACCCGCACGCCAATAAGATGATATTTGCAAAATTGCTGGACCGCTTAACCCTTTATATGTAAAGAGCAATGCTTCATCGAAGGACTTTTTACCACATGTTACCCTTACATCTTTGGACACACCACTTAATACACGAAAATCAAATATATATTTTTCACCAAACGTTAAAGGCACCAAAGCTGGAACCGGGTCGACAACTTTCAATTTAAACTGTCTTGCGACGTCATAACCAAAACCTGTTGCACCCATTTTTGGGATAGATGCCCCACCAGAAGCAATCACAAGTGATGCACAAGTCAATTCTTTATCATCAAGCGTAAGAAGGTATCCATCATCTGTTTTATTCACTTGTTTGACTGCAGAATTTAACATTACTTCCGCTTTATTCTCTTCACATTCAGCAAGCAATATATCAATTATTTGTTGCGAACTTTCATCACAAAATAGCTGCCCTAATGTTTTTTCGTGATATGCAATATTATGTTTTTCAACAAGGTTGATAAAATCCTGAACGCTATATCGTTTAAGGGCAGACTTATGAAAATGCTTATTTTCCGATAAAAAATCAGCATGTGTACAGTGAATATTTGTAAAGTTGCAGCGTCCGCCTCCGGAAATTCGAATTTTTCCAGCAGGCTTTTTACTCTTTTCTATGACTAAAGCTGTGCGACCGCGTTTTCCGGCTTCAATAGCGCACATTAGCCCTGCCGCACCCGCACCGATGATGATCACATCATAATGATTACCCATTATCCTGCGAGTTCTTTTGAACGTGCTTTCGCTTCTTGCATCGCGCGACGAATAGATTTAGCAATACCTTGATCAGACATTAAAACATCTAGTGCCGCGGCTGTTGTACCGCCCCGACTAGTAACATTTTCCCTTAATTTAGAGGGGCTTTCACCACTTTCTTCAAGTAAAGCTCCAGCTCCACTAACCGTTTGATGGGCAAGTTTATCACTTAATTCCTTAGGTAGACCGAGAGCCTCTCCTGCCGCAGCCATTGCCTCAGCCATATAAAAAACATAGGCTGGACCGCTGCCGCTTAAAGCCGTCACAGCATCCATCATTCCTTCATCTTCTATCCACTCAACATTTCCAACGGTTTCTAATAATGTTGAGCAAACCGCCTTTTGTTCGTCGTTTACAAGACTATTAGCAACACAAACGGTTATGCCTTTTCCAATTGCTGCGGGTGTATTGGGCATTGCACGAACGATGGCATGGTCTTGGCTAAGATGATCTTCAAAATAATGAATAGTTTTCCCTGCTGCGACAGAAAGGATAACAGTTTTCGATAAATCAAATGTTTTTATGGTTTCTAAAGCCTCACCCATCATTTGTGGCTTAACAGCCATAACAACAAAAGACGGTGTTAAAGTAGCCGGAATCAGATCAAATGTTTCAAATAAATTTCCAGAAGGCAATTGACTGAAATTATCTTTTATAGGCTTCAAATACGGATCAACGATATAAACTGCATCTTTACTTAACCCTTTTTTGAGCCAGCCTGCCAACATGGCACTACCCATTTTCCCACAACCAATCAGTAATAAAGGTTGTTTTGATGATATGACGGATATATTACTCATAAATTAACCTTAGGCGTTGCCAATTGTTTCCAGCATTGCCGCTTCAATTGCATCAGAAGGACTTTTACCGCCCCAAATCACAAATTGAAAGACTGGAAAATAGCGATTAATTTCTGCAATTATAGTACGAGTGACCATTTCACAGCTCATAGCAATATCTCCGCTATTTGTTGGCGGCACCATTGAATGGCTGAACATGATACTCTCGTCATCGCTCCAAATTGAAAAATGCCCCATATCCAGACGCTCATTAAGCATGGTTATAAGTTCCAGAATATCAGAACGTTTCTTTGGTTGGACCTTTACATCCATTTGTCCAGCACATTGGAGAATGTTCTTTTCGTCAATCCATAGGTAACGCAAATGAAAATCACACCACTCACCGTTTATTCCGGCGACGATTTCTTCATTTCCCAACCTTTCATAAGGCCATTCATTTTGGCTAACGATTAACTCCAATGTATCAAGTGGGTTAATACGTTCTTCAATTAATTCTGATGTAGAAAGCATTATTATTTTTTCTTTTTCTTAAGGGCATTAACTTCTTTTTTAAGCGCATCTATAGTTTCATGTAGCTCCGCATTCTCAGCTCGAGCAGCAACCGCCATTTCGCGAACCACTTCAAATTCTTCGCGAGTGACCAAATCCATATCCATTAAAACACTTTCAAGACGTGTTTTTACTTGGTTTTCCACTTCGGATTTAACACCATGAATGGTCCCTGCGGCACTTTGACCTAATCTGGCTAGATCACTTAATATTTTATTGTCTGATTGCACGATAAAGTCCTACATATTTTTAAGGGTCGGTTAATAGCTTATAATTACCATATATTTTTGCAATATGGCGAAACAATTATCAGTTGCCAAGAAACATTAAATGTGGGACAACGTGCGAGAGTTTGTTATTCCCTTGTAATGCTTTGTTTCGCTTGCACTTAAACGATAAACGGTATTTTTAAATGTCTGAATATTTATTATTCTCTGCCCTCTCTTATCCTAATATTGATCCTATTTTGTTTGAAATCGGCCCGATAGTGATTCGATGGTATTCCCTTTCCTATCTAGGTGGGCTTGTTTTTGCTTGGGCCTACATGACGCGATTAATTCGAGTAAAAGCACCTCCTTGCACACAAGAACATGTGAGCGATTACATATTTTGGGCAATGCTTGGTATCGTTTTGGGCGGCCGCACAGGTTATGTTCTATTTTATAACGCTTCATATTATATAAATAATATAGCTGATGCTTTTGCCATATGGGACGGCGGCATGTCATTTCACGGTGGTTTTATCGGTGTTTGTATCGCAACAATATTATTTTGCCGCTATCATAAAATCCCCCTCTTTCGCTTTGCAGATATCATTGCCTGCGCTAGCCCTATCGGTTTAATGTTAGGTCGGTTAGCGAATTTTATTAACGGCGAACTTTTTGGACGAGTAACAGATTCTCCTCTTGGGATGGTTTTTCCGAGAGGTGGACCTCTGCCGCGTCACCCAAGCCAGCTTTATGAGGCAATGCTTGAAGGATTGTTGCTCTTCTTAATTCTTTATGTTGTTTATAATTATACAAAAGCGCGCCATAAGCCGGGATTAATCACCGGACTATTTATCATCGGGTATGCGTCGGCACGAACGTTTGTTGAGCAATTCAGAGAACCTGACACGCATTTAGGATTCCTTTTGGGTACTGATTTCTTAACTATGGGGCAAATTTTGAGCACACCGATGATACTATTTGGCCTATATTTAATCTTTCGCCCAAGGAAAGCGTCTTTATGACAGCACTAAATGATCATCTAATAAAACTGATCAAATTGCATGGCCCGTTATCAATAAGTAATTATATGACGGAAGCTTTGACCAATCCTAAATACGGTTATTATGCAAAACAAATTCCTTTTGGCGAAAAGGGCGACTTTGTAACTGCACCAGAAGTCAGCCAGATGTTTGGTGAATTAATCGGATTATGGTTTGCCGATATCTGGTTAAAAATGAAAAAACCGCGCACCGTTCACCTCATCGAACTGGGGCCGGGAAATGGCACGCTCATGGCAGATTTCCTACGTGTTTTAAAAGTTCTTCCTGAATTTTTAGATACTATTAATCTGCATTTTGTTGAAACTTCAAAGCAATTAATTGAAATCCAAAAAGAAAAGTTAAAAGAATTTCCCAATAATAAAAATTGGTACGAAACAGTAAAGAGTGCTCTTTCTGCAACAAATGATGAAGATGGTGTTGAAGTGACCTTCATTATTGCTAATGAATTTTTTGATGCTTTGCCTATACGTCAGTTTCAAAAAGAAGAGCTTGGCTGGCATGAGCGCATGGTTACTGTTGGTGAGAGTGGAAAAAATCTGGAAGTAATGCTATCTCCCTTCCCAGTTCACGATGTTAAGCTCAATGAAAAATTAGTTAATGCGCTACAGCATAGTATCATTGAAGTTTCACCAATGACCGATTTTGTAGTTTTTGAAATTTGTAAACATTTTCAAAAAAATAAAGGTGCGGCATTGTTTATAGATTATGGTTATGATGAACATAGTACTGGCGAAACCTTACAAGCCGTAAAAAATCATAACTATCAGGGCATATTTAAATTCCCCGGCGAAGCCGATTTATCAGCACATGTGAATTTCAAAAGAATACACGATATTGTCGTTGAATGTGATCTAACACCATACGGCCCTGCGCCTCAAAGACAATTCTTAAGTGCTATGGGCATAGAAGAACGGGTTAAAACACTTCTTAAAGATGCAACGCCAGAACAAACTCAGGATTTGATATCTGACTTAAAAAGATTGATTTCTCCCGATGAAATGGGAACATTATTTAAGGTTTTGGGCATACTTTCGGTGGAAAGTATTGAAATAGCAGGTTTTTAAAAATGGCTGAATATGTCAAAAGTGAATTACTCGCAAAATCAAACAAGATCAAACATGGTTTTTTCACACGCAATGGCGGTACATCAAACGGCATTTATCATTCGCTTAACTGTGGGACTTATTCAAATGATCATCATGAAAACATTCTAAAAAACCGTTCTCTTGCTCTTTATACATTAAGTGAAAAATCGAAATTAATAGAAATCCATCAAACACATAGTAATGTTGTTCATATATTTGACAATCAAGAGAATATTCCCGATGCCGATGCGATTGTCACAGATCAGAAAAACATTGCCTTAAGTATCGTAACGGCTGATTGTTCGCCGGTTTTATTTGCCGACGAAGAAGCAGGTGTGATCGGAGCTGCCCATGCCGGATGGAAAGGTGCGTTTACAGGTATTTTAGAGAACACAATTTCAAAAATGTGTGAATTAGGAGCCACAAAGGAAAACATTACTGCCGCTATCGGCCCTTGTATTTCTCAAGCTTCTTACGAAGTCGGGCCAGAGTTTTTTGAAAAAATTCAAGATGATAAATACTTTTTAAAAAGCACAAACGAAGGTAACTTTCAATTTAACCTAGAAAGTTATGTTTACGATAAATTATTAAGTACCGGTCTTAATAATATTGACGCTTTAAACACGGATACCTATCCGATAAATAATGGTTTTTTTAGCTACCGGAGAAAGACGCATTTAAATGAAGAAGATTATGGGCGGCAAATATCAATTATTTTACAAAATTAATGCTAAAAACTGATATTCAGAGTCGCTTTTTGAAATATTTTCTGTATAAGATGCAATATCAATATCGGGTAATTTTTTATGGGACCTTTTAAAAAATGAAGATTATTTCTGGGAACAGCAACATTCCTCTTGCTGAATCAATTGCCAACCATCTAGGGATGGAACTCACTAAAGCCAATATTAAACGTTTTTCAGATGAAGAAGTCTGGGTCGAAATTCAAGAAAATGTTCGCGGCGAAGATGTCTATGTTGTGCAACCGACATCATACCCCACTAATGATAATCTGATGGAATTGTTGATTATTATTGATGCTCTTAAGCGCGCCTCTGCGCAAAGAATTGTAGCAGTTATTCCCTATTTTGGATATGCGCGACAAGACCGCAAACCTGGTCCACGTACACCGATTAGTGCAAAGCTCGTAGCAAACCTTATTACGACCGCAGGCGCTGATAAAGTTTTAACAATGGATCTTCACGCAGGGCAAATTCAAGGCTTTTTTGATATTCCAACCGATAATTTATTTGCGTCACCTGTTCTTGTTGATGATATGAAGAAAAGATATGCTGACGTTGAAAAATTGATGGTTGTCTCTCCTGATGTCGGCGGTGTTGTTCGTGCCCGTGCTTACGCTAGCAAATTAGATGTTCCGCTAGCCATTATTGATAAACGCCGAGAAAAAGCCGGCGTTTCAGAAGTTATGAATATTATTGGTGATGTTAAAGATTATCACTGTGTATTTGTTGACGATATCGTTGATAGTGCTGGAACACTTTGTAATGCTGCTGGCGCTCTTATTGAGCATGGCGGCGCGAAATCAGTGAGTGCTTATGTATCACATGGCGTGCTATCTGGCCCTGCCATTGATCGCATCAATAAATCAGCAATGGAACATGTTGTGACGACAGATTCAATTTGTTCCACTGATGCCGTAAAAGGCTGTGAAAAAGTGATAAAAATAAGCATTGCACCGCTCTTTGCGAAAGCGATCAGACGCATTCATGAAGAAAGCTCTGTTTCCGTCTTATTTGGCTAATAAAATAAATTAAGTCAAAACGAAATTAAGTGTTGAGTTTTGGCCAATAACGCGTTAAAAGCGGCGCTCATAAGGGTCTGTATCATAGATGATCACAGGCCCTTTGATATTAGCACCCCTGGAGGCTGATATCAGAATATAAATTTTTGGAGATAAAAATAATGGCAAATGCAATTATTAAAGCAGAATTGCGCACAAAAGCGGGTAAGGGGTCCTCTCGTGCAATACGTAGAGAAGGACGCCTTCCGGCTGTCGTTTACGGCGCAAAAAAAGAAGTAGCAGCGATCACAGTTGATTTCGTTGATATTCAAAAACTACTCAACACAGGCGCGTTTCTAAGTACTACATACGATATTGAAATCGATGGCGGTAAAAAAGAAATGGTTCTTCCACGTGATGTTCAATTCCACCCAGTTAGAGACTGGCCTATGCATATTGATTTTCTTCGCCTTGCACAAGATGCAACAATCGCGATCATGGTTCCGGTTCACTTCTTGAATGAAGAAGAGAGCCCTGGACTTAAAGGCGGCGGAATTATTAACGCAGTACGTCATGAAATCGAACTTGATTGCCCTGCGAGCAACCTTCCTGAAGCAATTGAAATTGATCTAACTGGGCTTGAACTTGGTGACAGCGTTCATTTCTCTGATATTACGCTTCCTGAAGGCGTTACACCGATTATCGATGACCGTGACTTTACAATCGCTACAATCGCAGCACCAAGTGGTCTTAAATCTGATGAAGAAGAAGATGAAGCAGCGACTGAAGAGGGCGAAGCTGAAGAGCACAGTGTAGAAGTTGAAGCAACTTCGCAGAAATCTGAGGAAGACTAAGCCTCTGGATTAAAGGATAATTGCCATGTTGCTGCTCGTAGGCTTGGGAAATCCAGGCAAACAATATGAACACAACCGGCATAATATTGGATTTATGGCGGTAGATGAGATCATCTATCGCCATAATTTTTCTGAAGCTAAGTCAAAATTTCAAGGGATGATTAGTGAAGGCCGCTTAGGAAATGAAAAAGTTCTTATTTTAAAACCAATGACTTTCATGAATTTATCCGGCAAATCAGTATCAGAAGCAGCGAGATTTTATAAAATACCATCTGAAAATATATTTGTGTTTTATGATGAACTTGACCTTGCCGAAGGAAAAATAAAATTCAAAACGGGCGGCGGTAACGCAGGACATAACGGCCTTCGTTCAATGGACCAATATATTGATAAAAATTACAACCGCATTAGAATTGGAATAGGACACCCAGGCGATAAAGCACGGGTAACGGGTCATGTTTTAGGTAACTTTTCCAAAACAGACCAATCATGGCTTGAGCCTTTGATTGATGCCATTGGTCGTAGTGCAGACAAATTAACCAGTGGTGACGGTGTCGATTTTTTAAATGAAATCGGTTTAATTTTAAAACCGAATAAGAAGGATTAAAGAAAATGGGATTTAAATGTGGTATTGTTGGACTTCCAAATGTTGGAAAATCAACCCTGTTTAATGCACTAACAAACACAGCGCAAGCGGCGGCTGCAAATTATCCTTTTTGTACAATTGAACCAAACGTTGGACAAGTCCCCGTCCCCGACCCTCGACTTAATAAACTGGCATCGATTGCGCAATCTAAAGAAACTATTCCGACACAATTATCCTTTGTCGATATTGCCGGCCTTGTAAGAGGTGCATCAAAAGTAGAAGGTTTAGGAAATCAATTTCTTGGGAATATCCGTGAAGTAGACGCAATTGTTCATGTATTACGTTGCTTTGAAAATGATGATATTACTCATGTAGAAGGTGTTATAGATCCGATCGCAGATGCAGAAACCGTTGAAACCGAATTAATGCTTTCAGATATGGAAAGTCTTGAAAAACGTAAAGCAGGATTGATCCGACGCATAAGAGGGCAAGATAAAGAAGCCAAAAAAATTGTTGATATGGTTGATCGTTGCCTTGCGGTTTTGGAAGAAGGCCTCCCTGCCCGTAAAGTTGAAGTGGCAGACGAAGAAGAACAAAAGCTCTTAGATAGTTTACAGCTTATTACGACAAAATCCGTGCTTTATGTTTGTAATGTAAGTGAAGATGATACAGTTGATGGTAATGAACTAACCAAAAAAGTTGCGGAAAAAGCCGCCGCAGAAGATGCCGTCATGGTTTTAATCTGTGCTTCATTAGAAGAAGAAATTGCGCAGCTTGATGACGAAGAAGAACAAAAAGAATTTCTTGCTGATCTAGGGTTAGGTGAAACGGGCCTTGGGCGCGTAATCCGTGCTGGTTATGACCTTCTTCATTTGATCACTTATTTTACTGTTGGGCCAAAAGAAGCGCGTGCATGGACCATCACACAAGAAACCAAAGCACCACAAGCGGCCGGAGTAATCCATACTGACTTTGAAACAGGCTTTATACGTGCCGAAACGACCGCATATGATGATTATGTTGAACATAATGGTGAAGCTGGCGTTAAAGATGCTGGGAAAATGCGCCTCGAAGGAAAAGAATATATTGTTCAAGATGGCGATGTCATGCATTTCCGTTTCGCCAATTAAAATATCAGTTTAACTCCTATTGGAATAATGATGAGATTTATAATAACAGCCCTACTCTATCTTGGATTTGGCACAATTGCGTTTGCGCAGGATCATACTCCACTATTTAATAAAATCTCAAAAATGGCCAACGAAGGAAATATCGAAGCAAGTTTCCATCTCGGCATGCTTTATACAAACGGGATTGGCACCGAAACGAATATCGCAGAAGGTGTTAAATGGCTAGAAAAAGCACATAACAATAATGAAGCTATGGCGTCATATGAACTCGGCCGATATTACGAAGGCCAAGTTGACGAAACTGTCGAAGTTAATGTTGAAAAATCTTTTAGAAGCAAAATGACTGCAGCAAATATGGGGCATTCGCTTGCACAATTTGAAATTGGTATGATGTATTTGAATTTTCGAAATGCCACGCAAGCGGAAAAATTCTTGATAAAAGCAGCAAAACAAGGCTCGGTTCTTGCCTATCAAACATTGGCATTGCTATATTACCGCGGCGATATGACCCCACTTGATCTTAAACAAGCAAGAACTTTTCTATTATTAACTGCAAAAGGAGTTGAAGCAGAAACAGCGAAACAGTTTCATAGCGTCATCGACCAACTTAACGCACAACTTAATGAAAATGATATTCTTCTAAGCGATGAGGCCTATGCAAATTGGCTAATTAAAAAAACACCTATTACTATCAATATGGAAAAAGGGCTTGATCGACCATATGAAATTGCTGATCTCCCTTATCCGACTGAGTAACGCTTTTTTCATTAACTTAATACTCGGACATATTTTTTTTCTAAAACTTTTGCACCGTAACGTGTCCCCCATTCCTCATGAACCAATTCAAATTTATTTCGCTCATAAAGTTTACGGGCAGCTTCCAAACCTTTAAATGTCCATAAATGCACTTCTTTAAAGTCGCGCTCTTCACAATATTGCATTGCCTTTAGCATTAAAAGCTTTCCTATCCCTTTTGACTGAATAGTGGGATCAACAACAAACCATCTTAAATGCGCCTGCCCTTCTTCAAGATCATTACCATCTATAGATATACCGCCGACAATTTTTTCATTCTGTTTTGCGTACCATGTTTGATTATTAATATTATCAATATTCATGATAAATTCTGAAAAATTCCTTCCAACCAATGCTTCAAAATATGCTCCAAAACCAGCAATCTCACTATAAATCTCAGAATGTAATGAAGTGATCGTTCCGATAAGTTTATTTTCATATCCTTCATGAATTGTAATTTCATTTGAAATACTAATTTCACGGTCCGGTAATAAAGAAGAGGCATATAAGTCTAAGCCTTGAATTGCAACTTTCAAACTTTCATCATCCATTTTTTCAAGGGCTTTTGCTGCCTGGGTATTCCCAAAAGCATGAATTTTTGAAACTGTATCAATACCTTGTCGGCTCAAAATTAATAATTTTTCTCGACCGTCATTCTCTGACCTATAATCTTGGATTTCTCCTTTTCTAATCAATGATGATATCATTCTACTAATTGACGACTTTTCTAGATATAAACGTTCTGATAATCGTTTTGCCGTACATTGCCCCAATTCATCAATTTCCAGTAATGCATGAACCGCACTTGGTGAATACTCTGTCCCTGCGAGAGTTCTATTCATAAAACCAAATTTTCGAACCATTAATCTAGTTGAGCGCCTAACTTTATTTAATATTTTATGATCCATATTTTCTAATAACTTCCATTTTTAAATTCAAAGATAAAATAATTAGTTGTATTATACAACTAATTATTTAAAAACTATGCTAAATATTAGATTGGTAACAGTATTTTACAAACCATCATATTCTGATAACGAAAATACTTTACAACCTTTTTCTTGAAGTTTAGCACTACCTTTTAATGCTGGTAAATCGACAATAAAACAGGCGTCACTGACTCGTCCCCCTGCTCGATTTATTAGGTTTAAAGCCGCAATAGCAGTCCCTCCTGTCGCAATCAAGTCGTCAACAATAAGAATGTAATCACCTTCCTTAATAGCATCGACATGAATTTCGAGTGCGTCTTTACCGTATTCGAGTTCATATTCCTCTTTATGAGTATCATGCGGTAATTTCCCAGCCTTACGGATCGTTATAAAACCAATACCTAACATATGGGCTATGGCACCACCTAATATAAACCCCCTGGCTTCGATACCGGCGACTTTACTTATTCCCTTATCACGGTAATAAGCAACAAAAGCGTCAATCATTTTGGGGTACGCAACATCACTTTCGAAAATAGTCGTTACGTCTCTAAACATTATACCTTCTTTAGGATAATGGGGGATTGTTCTTATATATTCTTTGACCCAGATCATTTTGATAAAACCCTTCCGGCAATTGCCGATATTTTTGATTTAACAGTTGGGTCAATCTTTGCTGGATCTGATAGCAAGGCATACTCTAATGCATGATCACACCCCTGCACGCATGGATGACGGTCATTGTTCTTTTTTAAGATTGGAACCAGGTTTTTAACAAGCCTTCTCGCGTTACCTGAATTTAAACCTAATGTCTTTCTTATTTCATTTACATCAACTTCGCCGTGCTCGGGATGCCAACTGTCATAATCGGTTACCATAGCAACTGGACAGTAACAAATCTCAGCTTCACGGGCAAGTTTCGCTTCAGGCATATTGGTCATACCAATGACATCACACCCCCAACTATGGTACAAGTTTGATTCTGCGAGTGTAGAAAACTGCGGACCCTCCATTGCTAAATATGTACCCCCTTTATGAACCTGTATCGAAAGTCCCTTTGAAGCCTCCATGACTAAATCACTAAGACCACCGCATGTTGGATGAGCAACCGATACATGTGCCACAACACTTTCATCAAAAAATGTTTTTTCACGGGTAAATGTGCGGTCGATAAATTGATCGACAATGACAAAGTCACAAGGTGCCATATGATCACGAAAAGAGCCACATGCGCTAATGCTCACGAGGTCAGTAACACCTGCCCGTTTCATAACATCTATATTAGCGCGGTAATTAATTTTACTAGGTGAGATATTATGCTCTCGGCCGTGGCGCGGCATAAATAAGACCTTCTGTCCTTCTACTTCTCCAATCAAGACATCATCTGACGGCTTTCCAAATGCACTCTCTACTGAAACCCATTGCTCATTCTCTATGCCATCAATATTATAAAGGCCACTGCCACCAATGATGCCTAATACTTTTTTCATGTTAGCTCCTCGCCATAAAAAATAAGGGCCGCTCAAATGAGCAGCCCTTACATTAAAAACTAGTTCAAAATTAAAAACAATGTTTTAAATTTTTGATGGATCGATGTCCTCACCTTTTTTCACTTTTGCCCAAACACGTTTGTTTGTGAAGTATAGCAGGATCACAAAGAAGAACATAAAGAGCATTACTTTTAGGCCCATTTGCTTACGTTCTTGCATCGTTGGGTCGGAAGCCCAGGCCATGAAGGTCGCTACATCGTATGCCATTTGGTGTATTGTTGCCGGTGTGCCATCAGCATATTCAACCATATCGTCATATAATGGTGCCGCCATCGCAATGGCATTACCTTCAATGTAATGGTTATAATAAGCACCTTCAGGTAATTCAAAACCAAGAGGTGCAGAAGCAGGTACTTCCTCCTCGTAGCCTTTCATGAGCGCAACAATATAATCTTCACCATATGTGCTTGAAAAGAAACCAAGATGCTCACGTGCCTTTACAAGTGTTGAGAAATCAGGGGGAAGTGCACCATTATTAGCTGCACGTGCCGCCGCTTCATTGGCGAATGGCGCTGGAAAATAATCGGCAGGAATACCAGGACGGAATGTTTCTTCACCGTCACCATCAATTGTTTCATACTCATATTCAATCGCGATAGCTTTGATTTCATCTTCATTATAACCAATGTCTGATAATGAACGAAACGCAATCAAGTCTAATGAATGGCAAGCTGCGCAAACTTCTTGATAAACTTGGAACCCACGTTGCAGCGAGGGAATATCCCATTTGCCGAAAATTCCAGCAGATTTATAGTTATTGCGCTCAGGATGCATTGCTTTTGGGTCAGCTGCATTTGCATTTAATACGGCAAATAACATTGTCGCACTAACTACAATAGCTATAAGGCCTTTTACATTGATGTTTTTTATCATTTTACTAGCCTTTCTTATTTGCGTCTAACACTGCAGCGGCAATGCTAGTTGGAATTGGTTTTGTTGTTTCCATTCTACTAACGAGCGGCATTACAACTAGGAAGTAACCAAAGTAATATGCCAACGAAACGCGCGAAAAGTCTGTTACGTTAAATGAAGCAAATAGAATATCATCGGGAGCCTTCTGTCCTAAGTACCCCAAGAACAAACCGTTTACCGCAAATATCCAAAAGAAAAATTGTGATAATGGACGAAAACGCAATGAACGAATCCGTGAAGCATCTAACCATGGCATTGCAAATAAAATTAAGATCGAAGCAAACATTGCAACAACACCAATTAATTCATTCGGGATCGCCCGCAAAATCGCATAGAAAGGTAGATAATACCATTCAGGTACAATGTGCGCAGGCGTTACGAGCGGGTTTGCTTTTACATAGTTATCTGGATGGCCGAGGAAATCAGGAATATAGAAAACAAAACTGGCAAAAAAG
>NZ_CBFIEP010000035.1:0-2580 GCF_965661635.1 Pseudemcibacter sp.
ACCGTTAAAGCACCGGATCAAATTGAACTGGCGCTTACTTCCGATGATGTGCGCCGCATTAATGGTTTGGGTAAAAAAGTGGCCATGATCGGTATTGAAAATGCCTATCCGGTCGGAACGGATCTTTCAAACATTAAAAAATTCGCTGATCTTGGCGCCCGCTATATGTCATTGGCCCATAACGGCCACAGTCAATTAGCCGATTCAAATACCGGTGAACGCGTTGATGAAAACGGCAACCCAACTGAACCTTTCCTCTATAACGGACTAAGTGACCTTGGTAAAGAAGCGTTGGCGCTTATGAACCTGCACGGCATTATGGTTGATGTCTCACATCCATCATACCAATCCAACAAACAGGCCATCGAACTTTCAAAAGCGCCGGTGATTGCATCGCATTCATCCGCAAGAAACTTAAGCAAAACCGTTAGCCGTAACCTTGAAGACGATCTTCTTTTGATGATTAAGGATAAAGGCGGCGTCGTGCAAACGGTTGCGTTTGCAAGCTACCTTGACGCAGAAAAAAATGCGGCAATGGTCGCTGAACGTAATAAATTATATGCCGAAGTCGCTGATCAAATGGGCTTTGAACTCATGAGCATGCGTGATGCTTTTGGCCTTCCTGAAGCCCAACGCGATGCCTACATCGCACAATACCGCGCCATGCAAAAGGCGGCAGAACCAAGACTTGAAGCAGAAGTATACAGCGTCGCCCCTCCTGTGGATGTGAAGGACTTCGTTGATCATATTGATTATATGGTTGATTTCATCGGCCTTGACCATGTGGGTATCAGCTCCGACTTTGATGGTGGTGGCGGTATCTATGGCTGGAACGATGCCTCTGAAACCCATAACGTGACAATCGAGCTTGTACGCCGTGGCTACACAGAAGAGCAAATCGGCAAACTCTGGAGCGGAAACCTACTCCGTGTCCTAGACGAAGTTCAAGCGGTCGCCGCAGAACTCCAAGCCGCACAGTAATTTTAGAAACATTTAAAAATCATGGCGCGTCAGTTAACCCTGATGCGCCAATTTTTCTGTGAACCTTACAATCCGTTTTGCGGCTTCTTTTAATTTTTCTTCATCGCATAAATATCCGATACGAATTGTGTGGGAAAAACCTTCGCCAAATCCAAAGCCCGGTACCACGGCGACATTTTCCTCGTCAAGCAATCTCCATGCGAACTCTTCGCCGTTTAGGCCGCTTGCGGAAACATCGAGTAGCACAAACATACCGCCACGTGGTTTTGAAAAGCTTAAATGATTGCTTTGGCGTAACTCTTCACAAAAGGCATCGCGCTGCCCTTTAAAGATGGCGTTAAATTCTCCCGTTGTGCTTTTATCCTTAAGCGCCGCAATCGCCGCATTTTGTACAAATTGATTGATACCGAACTGCGCCGCTTGTGAATAATTGGTCATAGCTTGAATAAAATGATCGGGACCAATGGCCCAACCCATACGCCATCCCGTCATGGCGTGAGATTTGGATAAGCTATTAATCACAATGATATAATCACGAAATTCGATGTGTGCATAGGGGGAAATATGATCATCCTCGAAACAATGTGACCAATAAACTTCATCACTAACCAGCCAGATTTGATTGTCACAACAGAATTTTGCAATATCCCGAACCGCCTCGCGGTCAATCACGGCACCCGCAGGATTACTTGGTGAATTAATGATGATCGCTTTGGTCTTATCTGTTACGGCCGCCTTTATCTTTTCTATATCAAGCTTATAATCTTCCTCAAGATCAAGCTCTACACTCACCATGGTCGCACCACCTGCGGTTACAACGGCAGGATAAGTGGCATAATAAGGCTCAAGCACGATCACCTCATCCCCCTTTTCCGCAATACACTGGAATGTGGCGAATATGGCCCCTTGTGCACCATTACAAACAATCACATTTTCTGCTTTAACCGGCGCATTATAAAGCCACGATGCATGATCCGCGATCGTGTCTCTAAGTGCATATTCCCCCGGTATGGGTGCATAATGGGTTTTTCCGGCTTCAATCGCCTTTGTGAGCGCTTCACGAACAGGCTTAGGTGTGTCTAAATCCGGATCCCCAACCCCAAGGTGGATGATATCCGCCCCCTTTAACATGCGGCGCGCGGCTTCGTCACCAACATCCCACGCTTTTGATGCGGGGCCGGATATACGTTCTGTTACTGTTGATAAGCTTTTATGACCCATCATTTTTCCTTTTAAAATATATATTTAAATTGATATATGAATTTTTTTTATATTACCAGATGAATTATCACTTTCCATTACGGAAAGACTCAGTTATATTACTTTCCATCATGGAAAGAGAAATTATGACAAATGAAGAAATAGACCACTATAATGATGCTTTAAGTGAAGCAAAAAAATCAGAAGCGGCCGCATTAAAAGCAGCCCTACCCAAAAAATGGTTTGGTATAGCAATTGCCCTAATTGTTGGCGGCCTCGTCGCAACAAATGGTTCCGAATATTTTCAATATTCTGGATATCTTATTGTTGGGCTTGGACTTGTGATTGCCATTCATCATCAACAGACGGGGGCCACGCCACTATTAACAACGAATAAAA
>NZ_CBFIEP010000036.1:0-4791 GCF_965661635.1 Pseudemcibacter sp.
AATAGAATTCTGCCTTAGCAGCATAAAATGGTTGATATGATTTAAATTCACTCTCTAACTGATCAATCGCATTAATAGTTTCATCAATAGTAAGTAAATTTGAAGCCGCAACAACTCTGTTTAGCTTAACGACAGATGTAGGCATCAATTTTAAAAGTTCATCATATAAAAGAACAATTTGCTGCCAATCCGTACTAGCATAACTTTTTGATTGGGAATGTACTGCACTTATTGCTGCTTGAATTTGATAAGGTCCCGTTTTTTCGGTTTTTAATGCTCTTTCAATGAGTGAACAACCTTCTTTGATTTTTGGTTGATCCCAAAGTGTTCTATTTTGATCTTCTAATGAAACAAAAGCCCCGTCTGAAGTAAATCGTGATTTTCTTCTAGTATCGTGCAGTAAAGTCAAAGCTAGTAACGCCATTATTTCCGGCTCATATGGGCATAATTCGTTTAAGATTCTCGCTAACCTTATGGCTTCATTACTAAGATCTGCTCTTATGTGATCCTTGCCACTAGATGCGGAATAGCCTTCATTAAAAATTAAATATATGACACTTAGCACAGCGCTTAATCTTTCATGAAAAACGTCTTTTTCAGGAATGATATAGGGGATGGCTGTTTGTTTGATTTTTCTTTTTCCTCTAACAAGCCTTTGAGCCATTGTTTCTTTTTTGACCAAAAAAGCACGGGCGATTTCATCTGTTGATAATCCACCAAGAAGTTGCAACGTTAAAGCAACAGAAATTTTGTGATCCAATGCCGGATGACAACAGGTGAAAATTAATCGTAATCGTTCATCTGGAATAGCATATTCGTATTCTTTTGTGTCTTCTTCAGTTTCAATTTCTATGATTAAGTCTTTGTGTTTAGATTTAAAATTTTGATCGCGACGAAGACGATCTATCGCTTTTCTTTTAGCAACTGTAAAAATCCAACCTGTCGTCGATTTTGGAAGACCATCTTTACGCCATTTAATAAGTGCCATTTCAACGGCATCTTGAAGTACATCTTCGACCAGATTAATATCATTATAAATCACTAGTAAACTGGATAAAAGGTATCCCCAGTCTTCTCGCATAATTTTCTGAATTGCGATTTCAAAATTAATTGCTGATGTAGAGGTTGAGGATACCATTTATAATTATTACTCAACGATGGTCATAATCGGTCTGACTTCAATAGACCCATGTTTCACAGATGGGATCATGGCAGCATATTTATGGCATCATCAAGATTATCACATTCAAAAATATAATAGCCCCCAAGCTGTTCCTTTGTTTCTGCAAAAGGGCCATCTGTTGTTTCTAGGTTTCCACCACGCACTCTTAATGTTGTTGAGGTATTAACCGATTCAAGCGGATCGCCCGCCACCAAAACACCATCTTCAATAAATTTATCTGTCGCAGAACGGTATTCCCCAATCATTTTGATAAATTCATCGGAACCAGGCTTAGGATCAGTTTTTTCATTAGAGTAAATTAAAGCAATATATTTCATGATTATCTCCATTATTATGTTTTGATGTAACCTTATCATTTAAGATTACATATATAAAACGAATGGGATTTATAAAAATCGACAATCTTTTTGAAAAAATTACTCTTTTATAGGTAAATGTCCGGTTTTCACGTAAATAAGGGCACCATCTTCTTTGGTATAAGGATGATGCCTGCTTAAATGAGGGCTTCTGATCCAAGTTCCTTTTGGATATTCTCCATGCTCATCATAAAAAGTGCCTTCAAGAACAAAAATTTCTTCCCCGCCCCAATGTTGATGGGGTTTAAAGATCGTATTCGGAGCCCATTTAACTAGCGCCGCATGCTCCGTACCATATTCATGAAGCGGCATTACCGATAAACCAGGAACCAATCCCGGATACCATTCTGCTTCGTTCGTATTGATTGAAAATTGCTTTTGATCTTCTTCTTCAAACTGATAAAGTTTAACAAAGATCGTTGCTCCTTCTTCACCAATTTTTGGGGTGTGAAATGTACCAATTGGGTTTCGAACATAACTACCCGCTGGATAATCCGCATGCTCATCAGAGAAAACCCCTTCAAGCACTAAAAATTCCTCACCACCGCAATGGTCGTGCGGTGAAAATTCACTGTTTGGGGCAAATTTTACAATCGTAGTCGCGCGCGCCACTTCGTCACCAATTCGGTCCAACATCATACGTTCAACACCCTTCATCGGCGACGGCACCCACTTATAATCCTCTGGTCTAACCACTGCAATTTTCTCGAAATTTGCGTTCAATTCCATTTGAATACTGCCTTCTTTTTCAATAACTAAGATACGCGCCTCACCAATTGGATGTGCCACATGTTCCGTCCCAACTGATGCATAAAATATGTCTCCTGCGTTTAATATAACGCTGTCTTCTTTTCCATTTTCACGATATTTCATTTCTACGCGACCATCCATTACGGCAAATATTTCTTCACCATCATTGATATGCCAAATATATGGTTCATCCGTCCAATGAAGTCGGGACGTCACACCGTTCATAGTGGCGATGTCTTTCGCGCCCCATGCTTTTTCTGATTTAAAATTTTTACTTCTAATAATTTCCATATTACACCATAAAAAAAGCCCCCATAACATATGAGGGCTTTTAATAAAAATTCAACGATTATCTTCTTCTAGGCTCACCACGATAAGTTTTAGGAATATATTTACGAGCTTTGCGCTGACGCACTTCTGCACTGTAAATATTACCATCTTCGTCTGCTGTTACACCTTCAGCTACGCTAGTACCTGGCATATAGCCTTGGTTCGGATCAGGAATAAAAGCACTGACCCAGCCTGTGCGACTATCACCGATACGAATACCGCGTTCCCAACCCGGATTACGTTGATATCCAGTATTAGATTCACTATCAGCCACATACATCATGTCATTTTTATCGATATAAACGCCGCTTGGTCGACCGAACTGTGTCCACTGATCAATATGGTTTCCTTCAAGGTCAAAAATCTGAATACGTGAATTATGACGATCGCCTACGAAAAGTTTACCTTCGGAATTAATCGCAAGAGCATGTGGTTCATTAAATTGCCCACGTTCAGCACCCGCGGATCCGAATTCCATAATATATTCGCCTTTGCTATTATATTTAACGATACGGTTATTCGAACCGGGACGGTGACCGTCCGCAACAAAGATATCTCCATTTGGTGCAACCGCAACATCATTAGGGTTGGTGAAAACATATTTATCTTGGCCAGCTACACCAGCCGTACCAATTGACATTAATAGCTCACCGTCTGGGCTAAATTTATGAACTTGATGACCTTTTTTACGTTCTTCATCGCCACGTGCATCCGCAATCCACAGATTGCCATCCGGGTCAACATGAAGTCCATGTGGCCAAACAATCATATTTTTACCGAATTGTTTTAAGATTTTACCATCTTGATCCACTAACATAATGGGATCAATATCTGGCGTGTCCAAACAGTTGGTATTACCGCCGCAACGCTCAGCGACCCAAATTTTATTGTCACCCGCATAATAAATAGTGCTGGTTGCGCCCCATTGACGGCCATTTGGTAATTCAAACCATGCATCGCCGACGGGTTCATATGGATTATCTTGCGCAATTGTTGTTGTCGTCATCGCAGCCGCTATTGCAGTTGCAGCAAGCAATGTTTTCCCAAGAGTTTTAATAGTCATGAGTTCTCCTCCGTCATTTTGAATATTATTATTGTGAATCCCACTCTTATGGGCAGCATTGGACAATGATTCGCACAATTTGTAAAGATTAACTTGCGCCAATCCTTATGGAAACTTTCAATCCCCCCAATTTCTCTGACCTTCCATATGTTATTTGAGCATTATTTAAATCAATAATTTCTCTGACTATAGAAAGCCCTAAACCGTGACCTTCACCCGCTTCATCTAGGCGGTGACCTCGTGTTTCAATTTCTCTGATTTTTTCCTTTGATATGCCGGGGCCGTCATCTTCTATGAAAAATTCAAGTTTCTCAGCTTTGCGAATAGAAATTTCAATTTTGCTATCGGCCCATTTGCAAGCATTATCAAGTAAATTACCAAATAGTTCCATCATGTCATGGCGATCACCAACATAAATAGATTTCTCATCAACTGATATTGTAAAATTGATATTTTTCTCTTGATAGATCTTTTTCAATGTTTCAATAAGCGGGTCAATTAAGTTCTTTAAATCAATCTTATGACCATGTGCCGTTGATCCAATGATACGCGCTCTTTTAAGTTCACTATCCAATTGACGTTTAATTTGGTTGGTCGCCCCTTTTATTTCTTTTGCTGATTTCTCTTCTATATTGCCCGATGCACTTTGTTCAATAAGGGCTAATGGTGTTTTTAATGCGTGTGCCAAATTACCAAGTGCCGTTGTTGATCGCTTAATTCTGTTATCAACCATTATCATTAACTGATTAATCTCTTTTACGAGCGGCAGAACTTCTTCAGGGACTTTTTCGTTAAGGAAATCTTTTTCTCCTGCGCCAATCGCCGATAATTCCTCTGTGGTTTTTTGCAGCGGACCCATCCCTCTTGTTACAATTAACCGTTGAATAAACATAAGTAATAATACAATGCCGCCATTTAAAATGACCAATGCAATGGTCAATGTTTTAAGACTGTCGGTTATTGGTGAAAAATCCTCCGCAACAACTATACGGACCAATTGTCCTTCTTTCTCATATGCCCCTTCAAGCACCAATAATTTTTCTTCTATTGGACCTTCAATTTCATTAATCCTATTTTCACCTAAATTAAGAGACGTGCCCGCCATCGTC
>NZ_CBFIEP010000037.1:0-6841 GCF_965661635.1 Pseudemcibacter sp.
ACCGACTTCAATCATTGTGGCTGTCTCATAGTATGTTTGGGGCTTTATAGGTGAAAATCATTACATATGATAGCTTTAAAGTGACTAAAAAATATTGTTATGACATGATGGATTATTTCTTATTTTTCTTTTTTAGCTTTGGGGCTTCTACCGCTTCTTGTTTTTTCAGTTCCGGTCGCCACCACCAACTGGTTTTTAATCTACCGCGATCCATAAAAAGATCATCTAGTTTTAAAGCCAGTTTCTTAAAAGGACTTTTAGCGAGCTTTAACCAAAGACGGTGACGTAACCTAGAAAAATCACGATTATAAGGACATGATCTTATGCAAATAATACAGTCTGTATTTTGATTACACCAAAATTTAAAACATTTTTCCGCAGACGGCGTCCATTTCACCACCCCCTTGATATTGCTTTCGCTATGGACGTGATCACTTGGTGCATCGAAGGGTATGGCATTTGGCGGGCACGCGACAGCACAGCGGTCACATGTTGTGCAAAATTCTTGGACGCCAAATTTTTTGGGCTTGTTGATTTCAAGCGGCATGTCGGTGAATATTTTACCAATACGAAAACGTGGGCCATATTTTTCATTGATTAGCATGCCATGACGACCCACTTCACCAAGCCCCGCTTGCAATGCAAGCGGTATACACAAAGCAGTATCATTAAGCGTCGCATATGCGCGATATCCCATATTGCGAATATATTGCGCTAGTGTGATAATTGCGACACCATCAAAAGTGTAGCCAAGACCTGTGGCTGCACCGGATAATGCAGACGGGACCGTTTTAATAAGTTCTCGATCCATAGGTTCTAAAGTGACAATTACATTTGGAATATCATCTGGAATTTCTTGTGGCTTTTGACCGTTCCCCTGCATGGAGAAAATGGATTTATACATCCATCTTTCGTCATATTCGCAAACACCTAGATCGCCGACCCCACAAAACCCGGCCACTTTTTTTAAATCGCGTGTCGCTTCGGCGGCGCTTTCATATGGGTAAGGTTCCGGCCATCCTTCATCATGCGAAGTATAATAATCCCAAAAACCTTCTTTTCGTATTTCATTCGGTTTTTCTTTTCTGAATTCACCTGACTTTTCAATATCTCGAATAACATTATTCACGTGCCACGCCGCATTGCGAAAGGCATAATCTTTCTGGCTAAACCCATCTGTTTTACGTGCTTTTGCATAGGGCATATAATAGCCCTCAAAAAACTTATCTGATTTTTCTGACTTTATTTGTGGATCCCACATGGCACGGCAATATATATCGAATTTCTGTTCGAAACGTTCAAAGTCATCTTTGACTTCGATGCCCGTTAAGTCATCAATCGGTTTAGAATTTTGTGTTTTTTTATTGATCGGTTTATTCATTAATTTTCCGCAACTCTCATAATGCCACTGACGATATACAAAAAATGCCTTTGCATCAAACAATTATAAATGTCATGCTTATTTGATAAAAGTAGAGGAAGCGTGAATGGCAAGTTTTTTTCAACGATATTTATTGCCGGGATTTATTTTTCAATCGGTTATTATTGCGGGGGGATATTCAACAGGCAGAGAAATTGTTGAATTTTTCTTTGGCTCAGGACCGGTTGGCGGCCTTATTGGAATATTAGTCGCGATGTTCATATGGAGTATTACACTTGCGGCCTGTTTTGAATTGGCACGTATGACTAAAAGTTTTGATTATAAAACATATTTCAGCCAGACATTAGGACGATTTAGTTTTTTGTTTGAAATCGCTTATTTCCTACAAATTATTGTCACAATTTCAGTCGTTGGGGCCGCCGCCGGTGCGTTGCTAATGGAAAATTACGGTGTTTTACCCATTTGGGGGACGTCCGTAATGATGCTTTCTGTCGGTGTATTGGTTTTCTATGGCTCAAGCCTTATTGAAAAATTCTTAAGCGCTTGGTCGATTTTACTTTATGTCGCGTATGCCGCATTTGTTATTCTTTGCATGACTGTTTTTGGTGATAAAATTGCGGCCAATTTCTCAAATCATCCAATTGGTGACGGCTGGGTTCAAAGTGGTCTTACATATTCAGGATATAATCTTGCAACTATTCCGGCAGTCCTTTTTTGTATTCGCCATTTAACATCCCGAAAAGAAGCTCTTATTTCTGGATTGCTAGCGGGGCCAATTGCGACGATACCTGCTATTTTCTTTTTTGTTGCCATGATGGGCTATTACCCGGATATTATTGAAGAACAATTACCGGTGAATTACTTATTAACGATTTTAGATGTGCCAATCTTTAAGATAATTTTTGAGATTATTTTGTTTGGAACTTTTATTGAAACTGGTACGGCTTTAATCCATTCAATAAATGAACGTTTTGCTGTCGCTTATGAACATCATAATAAAATTATGCCCCGTTTTATGCGTCCTCTTATTGCAGTTGTCATTTTATTTACCGCCATTGTAATAGCAACGGAATTTGGTGTTGTTAATTTAATTAAAGAAGGCTATGGAACGCTAACTTATGTGTTTATCATATTGATCATTCTGCCACTTTTTACTATTGGTATGTGGAAGATTTTTAAAAACAAAGAAGAATAATTTAAGTTATGAAAATTATCATTATTGGTGCCGGTGTTATTGGCTCGACGACGGCTTATTATTTGGCAAAATCCGGGCACGACATTGAAGTGATAGATCGTCAAGAAGGCCCCGCCTTAGAAACAAGTTTTGCCAATGCTGGAATGCTTACGCCGTCTATGGCGGACCCATGGAATGCTCCCGGAATTTTTAAAACACTTGTTTCCACAATTGGTAATCCGCATAGCCCATTTTTATTAAGATTAAAAGCATTACCGTCATTGCTTGGATGGGGTGTGTCATTCTTAAATAATTCACGTGAAAAGTTATATATTGAAAACATTCACAGAAGTGCTGATCTTTCATGGTATTCAGTCAAATTATTAGATGAACTTAGAAAAAAATTAAATATTAAATATGACCAGATTACAACCGGGTCTATTAAAGTATTTCGGGATATGGAAAGTCTTGAAAAACTTGCTCGTCTTTCGGAACATTTAATACCGCACGGCATGACTTACGAAGTGCTTAAAGGTAATGACCTTTTAAAGGCTGAACCTTCGCTTGAACCCGTTATTGATAAGCTAGCCGGTGGCGTTCATTTTCCGGATGATCAAGCGGGTAATGCGTATAAATTCACCTGTGAAATTGAAAAAGAAGCGATGAAACTAGGCGCAAAGTTTAACTATGGTGTCCGTGTCGAAAAAATAATCAAGAAGCATAATGATATTAGTGCCGTAAGAACCAGTGCGGGTGATATGACAGCGGATAAATATATTTTATGCGCAGGAAGCTATTCAACACCGCTTGCAAAATCAATCGGTATTAATATTCCGGTAAGACCCGCCAAAGGATATTCAATTACAGTACCACTTAATGGTTGGAACGGCGGACCGCGAATGCCAATTATTGACGATGGCTTCCATGCGGCTATATCCCCGCTTGGGGATGTGCTTCGTATAGCGGGTACAGCAGAATTTGCAGGACTTGATCAAAGTCTCACATCTGACCGCTTAGCCAATATGTATGATTTACTTAGTGAAATATATCCTGATTTTGCGCCTTATTTTGATAAGGATAAAGTCACAGAATGGGCAGGCCTAAGACCGATTAGTGTGGATGGATCACCTTATTTGGGAAAGACTGATGTTGCTAATTTACTAGTCAACACTGGGCACGGACCACTTGGGTGGACCATGGCAGCGGGCTCTGCAAAAATGCTTACTGATATCATTGATGGTAATGAACCAGCATTAGATCCAAAAAAATATAGTTTAAATCGGTAGTTTTAATAGCTCTTAGAACGGATTACCAAAAATCATTCCGTAAACGACTATTGTTATGGCAATCGTTGCGATATATTTTGTGCTTACACGCCATAATGAAAACTGCGGGCTACCATAAGCAAATCCGAATTGTTTTTCGGCCAATTCATTGGACATAGCCCATCCCGCGAAAAGTCCGATCATCAAGGCATTAATTGGGATCAAAACATTGGCTACCGTATAATCCATAATTCCAAATAGATTTTTGCCTTCATATAGTGGGATAAAGTTAAGGGGCATATAATCTACGAGCAAATTGAACGATAGCACCATGAAAATTCCAAGAGACCATGCAATCATACCGGCCATCCAAGCCGTTTTTTTGCGGGAAAGTCCTCTGTCTTCTAACCATGCAACCACGGGCTCTAGCATCCCAATCGTTGATGAAAGCGCAGCAAAGGAAAGCAACACAAAGAAAAGCGTGCCAAATAAAATCCCACCTGGCATTTGACCAAATGCAATTGGAAGCGTAGCAAATATTAATCCCGGTCCTTCGCTTGGCTCTAGGCCATATTCAAACACAATAGGGAAGATTGCAAACCCAGCAAGAAGCGCGACCATTGTATCTGCAATAGCAATTAAACCGGCTGATTTTGGTAACGATACATCATCAGGAAGGTATGCGCCATATGTGATTAATCCACCTACACCAATAGCAAGGGAGAAGAGGGCTTGACCTAGTGCTTCAAGAATGGCTCTTGGGGTAAGTTTTGAGAAATCAGGGTTTAAAAGAAATTCTATGGCTTTATTTGAGTCCCCTGTACTCATTGCATAAATCGCCAGAAATACGAGGATAACAAACAATGCGGGGAGCATAAGTTTTACTGCTTTTTCAAGCCCATTCTTTACTCCAAGTGAGATAATGGTAATTGTTGTAAAAAGAAAAAGAGTGAACCAAAAAATAAGAACGGGCCAGTTATCTTGGGCTTCTTGGAAAATAGCACCGGATCCAGCGGCATCTATATTGCTGAAATCACCCATCGCCGCTTTAAATATATAATCAACGGACCATCCAGCAATGACACAATAATAGGATAAACCCAGAACTGGAACAAGCACACTGATCCAGCCAATAATTTTCCAAATAGGGTTATAACCTTGTGCGGTTAATTTTTGCATTGTACCAACGGCGCTTAATTTACCTTCGCGTCCGATGGCAAGTTCCGACATTATTAAGGGAACTCCAAGAAGAAAAACAAACCCAACATAAATCATGATAAAAGCACTGCCGCCATTTTGTCCTGCAATATACGGAAAACGCCATAGGTTACCAAGCCCAACGGCACATCCAATTGCGGCTAATAAAAATGCAGATTTTGATGTCCAGGTTACTTTTTGTGCAAATGTATCACTCAATTGGTTTTCCCTCTTATTTTATGATTCTTTTTCTTTTAGCTTACGTTAGCATTTCATATAAAAACAAATGAAAAATAATATATTCAAAATAGTTGGTAATAATCATATCTAGATTAAGGACCAAAGAATAAAACTTTTCATTAAAAGTGTCTGCTGTTATGATCATAATAGAGAAATGAATGAGGTAAGTTTTGGCTATCGAAAAATACGATAAGGAAAATAAATCCGGCCTAGAGGATCAGGTTGGACATTTACTAAGGCGCGTGTTTCATAAAGCTCGAAATAAGATGAAGCAAAAAATCGCTTTTACTGGATTAAGTCCTATGGAAACTGCGGCGATGACTTCATTACGTTTATTGGGGCCAACTTCACAAAATAAACTTGGTCGACGTATCGGAATGGAACCCTGTAATGTCCATAGACTTGCAGATAGGATGAATTAAAAAGGGGATGGTGTCATTGGTGATCGTGACGGCATTGTTATTATTCGAGCAAACAAATTAGAAGTCGTGATAGAAGCTTCTTATGCTCTTGAAGAAAAAGAAGATGAAGTGCGTCTGAAGAAAAAAAAGATGAAGTGCGTCGTCGACTGAAAAATGGTGAAAGCAGTTTGGAAATATGTAAATTTCCGTAAATAGGATTTGTTATGACTAAAGTAGATGAAGCTAAAATAGATGCAAGAGAGCTAAGGAATTGTTTCGGAAAATTTGCGACCGGAATTACTGTAATTACATCATTAACAAAAGATGGTTCTAAAATAGGTCTAACTGTTAATTCCTTTAGCTCACTTAGTATTAATCCTCCTATGATTTTATGGAGTTTGGATAATCGTTCCAATAATCTGGTTGATCTTACAGAAGCTAGTCATTTCGCCGTTAATGTTTTGGCATCAGACCAATTAGAATTATCAAATAATTTTGCTAATCCTGCTGACGATAAGTTTGACCGTGCTACTATAATTGAGGGCAAATATGGAATGCCTTTGTTAAAAGATACTGTCGCATATCTTGAATGTAAAAATGTTCATCAATATCCGGGTGGAGATCACACGATTTTTGTTGGTGAAGTTGAAGATTTTGAAATTTCTAATAAGAAACCGCTCCTTTACGCAAACGGGCAATATGGATTGGCTACAAGACACCCTAGTAACCATTTTCCAGAACCTACGGGAATTGAAGAACCTCAAGACAATGATTTTATTGTTCTTTTGTTATTAAGAAGTTATTGGGAAATATCGGATCCTTTCCATCGTGAGTTATTGGACGAAGGAATTCCAGTAGCGCATGCGCGCATATTGATTCATATCAGCCAAATTCCAAATATGACGACGCCAGATGTTGCAAAATCAACCCGTATCGATATGGCAACGGTTTCTATGTCATTAAAATGGCTGCGGGATAATGGACAAATTCAATTTGACGATGCAGAATGCATTACCCTTTCTGAAAAAGGACGCGAATTTTTAAAATCCGTTAAATGTCGTGCTCAACGGTTCGAAGAAGAAGTCCTTGACGGATATTCCGCAGAAGATATTGATATGCTGAAATCCATGCTGCGCAACCTTATTCATCGTCGTGACGTTTAAGCATTATTGCGTATTTACTT
>NZ_CBFIEP010000038.1:0-2339 GCF_965661635.1 Pseudemcibacter sp.
TAGACCGCATGCGTCCCCACTCATGGACGTTCGGGACGCCGGCGGTTTATTACAGCGTGCAGGCTTTACTCTGCCTGTCGTCAATACGGAACGTATAACTGTAACCTATTCAAATGCCTTTGCTTTAATGAAAGAATTAAAGGGGATGGGCGAAAATAATGCACTCATCAAGGGTTATAAAGGTCTGACCACCGCTGCACATATGATGAGAGTAGCGGAAATCTATTCCGAAGACTTTGCCAATGAAGACGGAAGAATTCCCGTCACATTCGATATTTTATATTTCCAAGGGTGGTCCCCCCATGAAAGCCAACAAAAGCCGTTGAAACCCGGTTCAGCGAAAATGTCCTTAAAAGACGCGCTTGGAAAAACCCCACCGATCCAAAACGAAGAACCATCATAGAAAATCACGGATCATCGCGAGCAGTGGCTTATCCGCAGGCGGCATTGGATACTCCTTAAGTTCATTAATTTTGACCCATTTCAAGGCTTGGCCCTCTTTAGCGGTCACAAATCCATCCCACTTACGGCATAGAAAAACTGGCATCAATAAATGAAAATCATCGTAACGATGTGATGCAAATGTAAATGCGGCAAGACAACTTTCCGTGGTATCAATACCCAATTCTTCTTTTAACTCTCTAATAAGCGCTCGTTCTGGCGTTTCGCCCGGTTCAATTTTACCACCCGGAAATTCCCAAAGACCCGCCATATTTTTGCCTTCGGGGCGTTGCGCAATAAGTATTCTTCCGTCAACATCAACCATTACTACAGCCGAAACCGTAATAAGTTTTACCGGATCTGTCGGCCATCCACCAGGTGGGTCAGGACAAAATTCATTCATAAGCTTTCCTAACTTCTATAATCTGCATTGATGGTAATATATTCATGGGTTAGATCACACGTCCACACGGTCGATTGACCGCTTGCGATACCCACATCTACGGCAATATCAATTTCCTGTCCTTTTAGATGCGACGTAAAATAGTCTTCATCATATCCGTCCACGGCCATGCCGCTTTCAGTTACTTTTTGCCCACCGATAGTAATATTCAATTTATCACGATCCGCTTTTTCACCTGCTTTACCCACCGCCATTACAATACGCCCCCAATTTGCGTCTTCTCCTGCTATCGCGGTTTTTACCAATGGTGAATTCGCGATGCTTAACGCGATTTTTTTGGCTGCACTGTCATTTTCCGCGCCGATTACGTTAATGCTGATAAATTTACTGGCGCCTTCGCCGTCGCGAACAATTTGATGAGAGAGATCAAGCATTAGTTCGGTAAGCTTTTTCTTAAAATCATTTAATCTTTCATCCGCAATGTCATTGATAGGGTTTTCTTTACCCGTTGCAAAAAGTAAAACGGTATCTGAGGTCGAAGTATCACTATCTACGGTAATACTATTGAAGCTTTCATCACATGTTTCTTTTAAAAGCATCTGTAGGACATCTTTTTCAATCGCCGCATCAGTGAAAATAAAGCCTAACATTGTCGCCATATCAGGGGCAATCATTCCAGAACCCTTAGTAATACCATTGATCGTAACCTTTTGATCACCAATCATTGCCGTTTTTGTTGAAAGTTTCGCAAATGTATCCGTTGTCAAAATGGCTTTCGCAGCAGCATTCCAGTTGTTTTTCGCTAAATTTTGACCTGTATCTCCGATATGCGCAATGATCCGCTTTTCATCAAGCACCTCACCTATCACACCTGTTGAAGCGACATAAACTTCTTCTTCTTCGCAATTAAGCTCATCCGCAACGGCTTTAATCGTCGAAAACATGGCGTTATCACCCGCCGTACCTGTAAAAGCATTGGCATTGCCCGCATTAACAAGCAATGCTTTTGCTTTTTTATTTTTCGATACTATATCTCTACACCAGCCAACCGGCGCAGAAAAACATTTAGATGTAGTAAACACGCCTGCAATTACTGCTCCGTCAGGGATAGAAATTAACAATAAATCGTCTCGTCCTTTATATTTCATTTCCGTTGCAGCCGTACCTATTAGGACACCGTCAAGTTCGGGTAGAGTCGGAATATGAGTAGGGGCTAATGGAGACTTTTTGGTCATATTAAATACCGTCAATTATTATGAATTATGAATTTATTCCTTATATAGGCCTTGAAATAACGCTATGTCCATATTTTCTCTTAAAAATTTCACTATTATATCCATCAAACATTGACAGATGGCACGGACAATCTTATGTCTGCTACTCATATATATTGATTAAAAATGAACGGTTAGCAAAAACACGCGACCGCATGGGAAAAAATAATGCTGGGATTTTCGAATATTGCCAAAAAGATTTTTGGTACATCAAACGAAAG
>NZ_CBFIEP010000039.1:0-2487 GCF_965661635.1 Pseudemcibacter sp.
GCATTCTTGAGTTCCGATAATAATGTTAATAATAAACACCCACTCCCTGTTCCTAGATCAAGGATTGAGAGAGTAGCATTCTTATCTTCAAATTCATTTAATGCGACTTCAATAAGTGTTTCGCTATCAGGTCTTGGTGTCAGAGTGTCTTTTGTCACTTTAAAGCTTAAGCTCCAAAACTCCTTCTCTCCAAATATTTGCGACATAGGTATGCGTTTTTCTCGTTTCTGTACGAGTACATCAATTAAGTTCTGCTGCTCATTACTGACCGTCTGATCAGCATTAATAGCGAAATCTATTTCAGTTACGGGAATAATATGAGAAATTAGAAGGCGTGCATCAAGTGATGCTTCTTCGATCCCTGTTTTTCTTAATCTAGCTTCGATTTTCTTTCTAAGCGTAGCGAGCGTATCCACATTAGCCTTCCATAGCAGCCAATTGCGCCGCTTGGTTCTCAGTAATTAATGAGGTTATAACTTCTTCTAGACCCTCGCCAGCAAGAATGCTGTCTAATTTATAAAGCGTAAGATTAATACGGTGGTCCGTCATACGCCCTTGCGGAAAGTTATACGTTCTAATACGTGCTGATCGGTCGCCAGATCCAATTTGATCTTTCCGGTCAGCGGACCTTTCGGCGTCTCTAGCTTCTTTTTCAGCAGCATAAACACGTGACATCAAAACTTTCATCGCCTTGGCTTTATTCTTATGCTGTGATTTTTCATCTTGTTGTTGCACGGTAATTCCTGTGGGAATGTGCACAATACGTACGGCACTGTCCGTTGTGTTCACACTTTGACCGCCTGGTCCACTAGCCCGGAAAATATCAATTCTTAGATCTTTATCTTCAAGTTTGATATCAATCTCTTCCACCTCAGGCATAACGGCAACGGTAGCCGCAGACGTATGAATTCTTCCTTGCGTTTCCGTATCAGGAACACGCTGAACTCTATGACCGCCTGCTTCATATTTAAGCTTAGCGAAGACACCTGAACCACTCACTGAAACAACGACCTCTTTAAACCCACCCGCGTCACTCGATGAAGAGCTAACGGTTTCAAAACGCCACCCTTCGATGGCCGCATACTTTTGATACATTCGATAAAGGTCGCCAGCGAAAAGGGCGGCTTCATCACCACCTGTGCCGGCTCTAATTTCAAGCATGGCATTTTTTTCATCATCAACATCTTTAGGCAGCAACATCAACTGAACTTGATGCTCCATTTCAGGCATGTTTTCTTTTAATTCCTGAAGCTCCATTTCTGCGAGCTCTTTCATTTCAGCGTCCGTTTCTTCAGAACCAAGCATTTCTTCAAGATCTTCAAGCTCTTGAATGGCCGCCATATAATCCTTCGCTTTTTTAACGACTGGCGTTAATTCACCATATTCACGCGATATTTTTACAAACTCATCCGAAGACAGCTCCTCACCACTGGACATCAAATGTTCCAGTTCTTCGTGACGCGTGATAAATTGATCCAGTCTTTCGCGTGGAATCATTAGCCTATTCCTTTTATATAGTCAGAGATCTGACTTAATGAGACTTCTTCTTGCGAGCCTTGGTCAAGGTTTTTAACCATTGCAACGCCCCGGGCCATTTCTTCTTCACCGAGCAACACTGCAAAAGAGGCATTTTGCTTATTGGCACGTTTCATTCTTTTGCCAACATTCCCCTTATAAGCCATATCAACCACAATACCTGCAACACGCAAATCATGAGCAAGCTTCATGGCGGGGATTTGTGCTTCTGCGCCAACAGGTGTTACGACAACGGGACGGTTTTGTTTAATTAAAAGATCATCAGCAATCAGTTCCGCGAGCCTTTCCATACCAGCGGCCCATCCAATACCGGCCGTTTTTGGTCCACCCATCATTTCCATTAGACCATCATATCTACCCCCCGCAAGGACGGTACCCTGGGCGCCGAGCTGATCCGTCGTAAATTCAAAAGCGGTATGACAATAATAATCAAGGCCACGCACAAGCCGATCATTAATCACATACTTAATATCAAGCGCTTCAACGCCATCAATGACCATTTTGAAAAAATCTTTTGTCGATTGATTATAAAAATCAGCAATGCGCGGCGCATCTTTAATCAATTCCCGGTCCCCATCATCCTTACTATCGAGAATGCGCATAGGGTTTTTTTCCAACCGTTTAAGGCTATCTTCGCTGAGCTTTCCTTTATGTCCGGTAAAATAATGGACCAAGGCATCTCTATAATCTGAACGGCTTTCAGGGTCCCCAAGGCTATTTAATTCAAGGGTAATATGCTTTCCTATGCCCAAGTCATTTAAAAAGTCGGCCGCAATTGCCAAAACTTCAATATCGGCTTGCGGTTCTTCGACACCAAGAATTTCCAAATCCATTTGATGAAATTGACGCATGCGTCCTTTTTGCGGGCGTTCATAACGAAAAATAGGGCCAAAACTATAAAATTTGCACGGCGTCGATTGTTGAAGGCCGTTTGATATAAAGGCACGCGCT
>NZ_CBFIEP010000040.1:0-3778 GCF_965661635.1 Pseudemcibacter sp.
TGCACAAGAACCGATCATTAATACTGTAAAAACTGTGAGGAAAGCTTTGTAAAAAATTTATTTATCCAACTATATAATTTCTATAATTGTTTTAAATGATTTCCCTCAAATATAAAATAACTTTTATATAATTTTATGAAAAAATATTCACCGCATCTCTAAGCATGCTGGCTGCCGTTGGTACGGGTTCTTTTTCATATAATTTATGATACATAATGCCGTATAAATCACTATGGATTTCAATCCCCATTTCCCATCCTGTGCAAGATCCAATAAAGGTATCCTTCGCAACAACCGTTGGTTCAACCTTATATGTGCTGCCATCGAAGCTCGCGACCAATTTAATGGTGTTGCCTTGGCTTTCTTCCGCTCTGATCATTTCAGGTGTGATTGACATAATACCTTTAACAGAAATATCATCCAGTGTAATTCTAGCATTCATCACATGGTTTGCGATAATGAGTAACTTAAAGGCCGTATCCCAGCCATCAATGTCCAAACTTGGGTCCGCTTCAGCCGCACCAACATTTTGTGCTTCCTTAACCGCAGCGTCAAACGCCACACCGTTCTTTAAAACATCCAATATAAAATTACACGTACCATTAAAAACTCCAGAAAACTCTGAAACATCGCCCGCAATCATATCCCGCTCGCCAATGTTTAATATCGGAAGTCCTCCACAAACGGTCGCTGAATATTTGAACCCTGCCCCACTATTGTTCGATAAGGCCTTTAATTCACCATGTGCTTTGACGACTGGCCCCTTATTTGCGAGAACTACTGAAATACCGCGATTTAACGCACCACGCGCAATTTCAAGTGCTTCACCACCCGTATCAAAATCAACTGGTGATGCTTCCCAAACAAGATCAACATTTGTATCTGATAAAATATCTAGAAAACTTTTATCTTGATATTCGGATAATCCGGACACACGTCCACCAGAATTCTTATGGGCAATGACTTCGACCATATTAAAACCATTGTTATTAACCGCAACGCCGCTGCTATCTGAAATCATAACGACATTGAAACCAATGTCATATTTTTCTTTAAGCACCAATTGCTTATCTTTTAAAATGCCGGAAAGTGTTTTATGAACGCTTCCAAGTCCATTCATTGCCACATTAATATTCTTCATTATTTATCCATAAATGCCAAATAAAGGGCAACTATAACCAATGATCCACCCATTACATAATTGAAAATACGTAAATTATTTCCTTGATGTAAAAAGCCGCTAATCTTTGCGCCGGCATATCCCCAAGCCAGAACACTTAAATAACCGACAGCCATATAGAATACCATGTAAAGTGCTAACCTCTCAACAGAAGCGCCAAGGTTAAAAGCGCTCACCCCTGCAAGACAGGCAATCCAAGATTTAGGGTTAATCCACTGTAAAATTGCGCCTTCCATAAAACCGGGCTTATCACTGTCTTCTTCTTTTGCATCGCCCGTTGAGAATGCAATTTTATAGCCCATATAACTAATCATCAATGCACCAGCATATCCCATGATCGTCATAATATCTGCGTTTTCAGAGAGCATACTGCCAAATCCACGCGCGATAATCACAACAAGGGTTATAAAACCAATAGCCGCCCCTGTTGCAAACGGCAGTGTCGCACGAAAACCATGATTAACACCCGTCGTCATCATAATGATATTTGTCGGCCCCGGGGTAATTGACATTGATAATGAATAAGCACATGTGGCGATTACAAAAGCTAACATATCATTGATCCATAATGAGCAAGTAAATCGCAAGCACAATCAAGCTACCACCCATAACAACATTAAAAATTTTATGATTTCGTTGATTTTCAAGGAAATGAGTAATTTTGGATCCCGCATAACCCCAAATACCAACACAGAAGAGCACAACAAAAATACTGATCCCGATATACATCAATATACCGAATGTATTGCCTGCGATGTTAAAGGCAGCTATGCCACCGAGGCACGCCGTCCATGCTTTTGGATTAACAAGCTGAAGAAGCGCACCATGAACAAACCCAGGTGTTTTATCGGCATCTGTATTCAACTCTGTTGGTGCCATAATGATTTTATAGCCCATATAAATTATAAAGGCCGTACCAACATAACTTAACACCAGCATAACATCTGGGTTTCTCGCGATGATCCCACCAACACCAAACCCAATGGTCGCTAGCAGCGCATTAAAACCAACCATGACACCTAATGTGAATGGAATTGTGCGCAAAAACCCGTAATTAACACCCGTACTTAGCGCAATCATGTTATTTGGCCCTGGTGTAATACCCATGGAAAACGCATATATGAACATTGGAATAAATAACGACATTGTTTGTGAACCCTGATTAATTGATTGAACCCTAACACCATTTATTTTACTTGACTAGTCCGTACAATTCATTTTCATTGTTCTAATAAATTACATAATGGAAAAATCTTATGATTGATGATTTAAAAGCAATGGCAATCTTCGCAGAAACCGTAAAACGCAACTCATTTCGCGGTGCGGCAAAATCATTAAACCTTTCACCTTCGGTCATAAGTTATCAAATTACAAAACTGGAAGAACGACTTGGTACCGCCCTCATATATCGGTCAACACGAAAATTATCTCTAACAGCAGAGGGCGAAAAGTTAAATAAGCACGCCATCGAAATGCTTAATCAGGCGGAGCTCGGTATCAGAAACGTTAGCGGTCATGATGTTGCGATTGGAAAACTTAATATCACTTTACCGCTTTCTATGAATTCTGATATCCTAACCCAACAGCTGGCGGATTTCTCGCTTGCTAATCCTGGGATAGAAATACATTTCATATATTCCGATGAAAGACTAGATCTCGTCGCCGAAGGGATCGATATCGCTTTCTCGCTCGGCTCACTTCCAGACAGTCGACTTAATGTTAAAAAACTCGGTGATAAAAAACGGACCCTTGTTTGTTCCCCTGATTATTATGCTAAACACGCTAAACCCGTAACCCCAGACTGTTTAAAAGAGTGGAATTGGATCCGGCATGATATGCTACCGGGAAATAGAAATCTTATAAAAAATGGGAAAAAAGTAGTACTTGGATTAACAGGGAACGTTTCCGCTAATAGCGCTGAAGCCATGGTAGAAATGGCGGCTCGTGGTTTGGGATTAACAACGGCCGCTCATTGGTTGATAGAAGATTATCTTAAAACCAATAAATTGGTACATGTTCTTCCCGATTGGGATGTGGAACCGATGCCTTTATATGCCGTCTGGCATGGCAACATCACCGAAGGTAGTAATACACGTCGATTATTAAACTTTATACGTGATTATTAAAATGAAATACGTTATAATAAGCCCATGCGATTTTTGATTATTATATTATTATTTTTCCCTTTTTCTGCTTTGGCTGACACCGCCAGTGGCATTAAACATTATAAAGCTGAAAATTACGAAAAAGCCTATAAAGATTTTTTTGATGTTGTCCAAAAAACTGAGGATGCAGAAAGTTATTATTGGCTTGGCATCATGTATCAAAAAGGACAATTTGTTGAACAACATGATTATACAGCTCTACTTAATTTTGAAAAAGCAGGATACCAAGGCCATGTGGAAGCAATGCGTGAAGCCATTCGCTATCACTTAAATGGTTGGGGAACGACGCCAAATAAGGCATTAGCTGCCTTCTGGTTGAAATTATCCGCAGACGGTGATCAGCAATATGCCGCACAATTTAAAAGATTTTATAATCGGCTTACCACATTTGAACGTATCGAATACGAAAATAAACTTGAGAAATATCAAAAAT
>NZ_CBFIEP010000041.1:0-101805 GCF_965661635.1 Pseudemcibacter sp.
ATGAATAGCGCGGTAGCCTTTGGTAAATATACGAAATGAGCGTATATGGGCAAAAAGTTCATCCACTTGATCAGGGGCTGTAGAACTTTCAGCATAAATATTTTTTTCAGTAGCGCCCATTATCTTATAGAATCCAATTTATTTAATATCTTTAGAATGACACAAAATATAATACCAATTAGTTAAAATTTTATACTTTATGATATTTTTTTATGTAGCCACCATGCCTTTTCATTGATTGAATATAGGGGGGTGTAGTGAACAATTTTTTTATGTTCAATTATTTGAGAAATTTGATTATCCAAAACCCAAATTTTATTATCATAATAAACCGCCAATACGGCATGTGCGATGTTTAAGTTTGTATCTTCTACCACGACTATTCGCATTTGATCGCTCGTAAAACCCAACTCTTTAAGCGAATAATATTTTGCAATTGCATAATCCTCACAATCACCGTCTCTATTTAAAAATTGACTTATCGTGGCCCAATAATCTTTTTGTCGCCAATTGGTTATATCTGTAACATATGAAATATTATTCAAATGCATATTATGGCCTTGAAATGAAACATGCCATTACGACACTAATGGGTGAAGTGGATAATGTATATGATCGTCGACCGGTTGTTGCTTTAATGAATTATTTGGAAAATAAGGGCGGGTTCGAAGAATGGCAACATTTCGGAAGGACCACGTAATATATAAAAAAAAGGCGTCTTGTTTAAAAAACAAGACGCCTAGTATAGTACTTATCAGGTATTAAGTACTCAGGGTATAACCTTAGAAAAGATATCCTGAATTATTCAGGGTTATTTGCTTCCCATTCTTTCTCGATTTTATTACGAGACTTGATCATGCCATCTGCAACATAAATGCAAAGGCCGCCTACAAGAACGGTTACAATCATAGCAACAGCAGGTAACAATAAATGCGGCCCTGCGAGCGCAATTGAAACCAACAAAAATAATGTTACGATTCCACATGCGATAAAATTGATTGTATTAGCCATTTTCTTCCTTTTCTTTACTGAGTAGTTTTAAAATATCATTCAATAAATTCATTGACCTAAGTCAATTACTTGGGTTTTTATCAAAAATCAAGGATTTTGCCAAAAGAAATGTTAATAATAATACAGAATGTGTATGAAGGATGTCGTTATTGATGACTTGGTGGATAAGCGAATGAAAAAAATAAAACTAAATGCATTGCAAAACCGAACGCTGGCTTTATTTCAGGAGTTGGCGAAAAGTGAAGAAACATCAGCAAATATTGAAGGATCTGATGATATTTCAATTATGTTCTTACCAACACCGCACGGCGACCATGTTCATATTGGCAGGTTTGTTGTGTCGGCAAAAGATGCAAGTGGTCTTTCCAATGAAACAGTATGGAAAGCATTAGAACGCAAAGGCATGCTAAAATCGGAATTCCCATACCGAATCATCTTAAAACCTCTAGGTCAATCGCAAGAAACGGGTTTGTTCGGTAATTTTGAAGTATCAGACCATTAACGCTGTTCGACGCCCTTAAGCTTCAAATGCCACATCAATCCGAGAACACCACCTTTAATATAAGGTAAAAATAGAAGTGTTAATAAAAGCGTGGCGGTTGGCCAAAAGGCCATTTGCATCCAAAGCTCTGGCTTATAGGTTGCCTCGACTACCACTAGAAGGGGAACAATGATGTGCCCTACGATAAAAATCGTAATGTAAGGTGGCATATCATCCGCACGAATTTCGCTTGTTGGCGCGCTACAATTAGAACAATCTTGGACTTTTAAATAACCGTTGAAGACATTGCCATTGCCACAATGTGGACATGTGCGTTTAAATCCGCGTATAATTGATGTCATTGTTGAATATGCATCACGTGAATAGTTTTGTGTATCTGTTGCAATCATTTTAATACCTGCATTTATTTGTTTAGTAGAGTGATCAATGCTGAAGTATCCCAGCGCCCACCACCACTATTTTGAATTTCTTCATAAAACCCATCAACCATTTTTGTAATGGGTAATGGAATATTTTTTTTCTCGGCTTCTTCAAGAGCAAAGCCGAGGTCTTTTCTCATCCAATCAAGGGCAAAACCAAAATCAAATTCATCGCGAACCATTGTGTTTGAGCGGTTTTCCATTTGCCAGCTTTGTGCAGCCCCCTTGGATATAACGTCTACAACATCATCCGCATTTAAGCCCGATTTCATGGCAAAATTGAGCGCCTCTGAGAGTCCTTGCACGACCCCTGCTATACAGATTTGATTAACCATCTTGGCCAATTGTCCGCTACCTGTTGGCCCTAAAAGCTTGCTTTTCTTAGCATAGCATTCAAGAATATTGGAAATCTTTGAATAGGTGCTTTCTTTTCCGCCAATCATGATGGTAAGCGCGCCGTTCTCAGCTCCGGCCTGACCGCCTGACACCGGCGCATCTAGGAATTCAATTAATTTTTTTTTGGTTTCTTGTTCTAGTTCGCGTGCAAGGTTGGCTGACGTGGTCGTATGATCGACTAAAATACATCCTGAAGACATTCCTGCAATCGCACCATCCTCACCATAAACCACGGAACGCACATCATCATCATTACCCACACAGACAAAGACGATTTCGGCGCCATTTGCGGCTTCTTTTGGGGTCTTACCATAGCGCCCATTATATTCACCAGACCATTTTATCGCTTTTTCAGCTGTACGGTTATAAACACAAACATCATGACCGGCATTTTGTAAATGACCTGCCATGGGATATCCCATTACACCTAAT
The DNA here is from genome assembly GCF_965661635.1 of Pseudemcibacter sp. NCBI lineage: Bacteria > Pseudomonadati > Pseudomonadota > Alphaproteobacteria > Emcibacterales > Emcibacteraceae > Pseudemcibacter > Pseudemcibacter sp. The sequence goes on from NZ_CBFIEP010000041.1 coordinate 2,761, forward strand.
CCTATAAAGCTTATTTTCATATAATTATCCTAATAATGAGGGGGTTTTTCATCCAGTAAACTAGACTTCTCAATTTGGGGATTATTTTCTAAACTTTCAATGCGGGAATTAGCTTTTGTGAGCTGCCCGCCCAAGCGTTCAATCATTGTCCATTGTTCTGAAACCATGTCACTTAAATCGTTAATTTGCTGCTCTTGGTGCGCAATTTTGATTTCAAGTTCGTTAAGTCTATTTTTCAATTCGGTCATAACAATTATCCTTATGCCTCATATAACATGACTGCTTTTTTTTAGCCATAAAAATAGGAAAAGCACCACAATATTTTGCGGTGCTTTTTAGAAACAATAAGAAGAGAAAACTTTATCTCGGTAAGTCTGATTTACCCATTAAAAATTCATCGACAGCGCGGGCCGCTTGACGGCCTTCACGGATGGCCCAAACCACGAGGGATTGACCGCGGCGCATATCTCCTGCGGTGAATATTTTTGGGATATCCGTCTTATAATTACTGACCGGCGCACTAATATTACCCCGATCATTTAGAGCGACGCCAAGTTGTTCTAATAGGCCTTCTTTTACGGGGTTCGTAAAACCCATTGCCAATAGAACCAGGTCCGCATCCATTTCATATTCACTGCCTTCAATTTTATTGAAGTTTTCATCGACTTCATGACATCGAATTGCTTCTACATTGCCATTTTCATCGCCAACAAACTCTGTAGTTGCGATGCTAAATATGCGGTCTGCGCCTTCTTCTTGCGATGTAGAGGTGCGAAAGACATGCGGCCAATGGGGCCATGTGGATCCTTTATCTTCTTTGGCTGGTGGCGCGGCCATAATTTCCAGCTGCGTGACTGAAACGGCACGTTGTCTGAATGATGTGCCGATACAATCTGATCCTGTATCCCCGCCGCCAATAACAACGACTTTTTTACCGCTTGCGACAATATCTTTTACATTTGATAATGGCTCTCCTGCATTGCGACGGTTCTGCTGGGTCAGAAAATCCATAGCATAGTGAATACCGTTTAATTCACGGCCGGGGATGGGTAAATCACGGGGGTGTTCTGCGCCACCCGCAAGGATAACTGCATCATAATGGTCCGCTATTTTAGGGGCAAGTATATCTTTACCAACTTCCATGCTGGTCCAAAAGGTCACGCCCTCACGTTCCATTTGACGCACACGGCGATCTATTAAACTTTTTTCCAATTTAAAATCGGGAATGCCGTAACGTAAAAGACCGCCAGCACGGCGATTCTTTTCATAAACGGAAACATTATGGCCCGCACGCGCCAGCTGTTGCGCGGCAGCCATACCAGCAGGCCCGCTACCGACAACGGCGACTTTTTTATCGGTTTTATTTTCGTTGATGAGCGGCTTAATCCACCCTTTTTCCCACCCTTTATCCACAATTGCACATTCAATTGTCTTGATAGTAACAGGCTGGTCATCGATATTAAGCGTACAAGCAGCTTCACAAGGTGCAGGGCATACGCGACCAGTAAATTCGGGAAAATTATTGGTAGAATGAAGGTTATCAGACGCTTCTTTCCACTCACGGTTCCAAACCAAATCATTCCAGTCCGGAATCATATTATTTACCGGGCAGCCCGTATGACAAAACGGAATGCCGCAATCCATACATCTGCCGCCTTGTTTGGCAACGGCACCATCCGAGAGCGGGTTAATAAATTCATTATAATGTCGAACACGATCGCCAGCTGGTGCATAGGTACGGTCTTGACGTGGTAATTCCATAAATCCAGTAGGTTTTCCCATTTTTATTCTCCTGGTCCTGTATAAGCTGATAATGAGGTTGCGGCGGCGGCCATTTCTTCTAGAGCGCGTTTATATTCAACAGGCATTACTTTGACGAATTTCGGCAAATAACCATCAATATTCGCGAGAATTTTTTTGGCTTGAGCACTGTCTGTATAACGCGCATGATTTTCAAGAAGTTGCACGAGGCGTTCTTTATCGTTACCTGACATATTGCCGCGTAAAACGTCAACGCGTCCGTGTCCCTCTAATTCGCCGGCACCATGTAATTTCGCCATGGCATCTTCTTCTGGTAATGGTTCAAGCTCTACCATTGCAAGGTTACAGCGTTTTTCAAACTCGTCTTCTTCGTCAAGAACGTAAGCGATACCGCCGCTCATGCCGGCTGCAAAATTTCGCCCAGTTGGGCCAATGACTACGATACAACCGCCGGTCATATATTCACAGCCGTGGTCTCCCACCCCTTCAACGACGGCTATGGCGCCGCTGTTTCGAACGGCAAAACGCTCTCCGGCAAATCCACGGAAATATGCTTCTCCATTGATGGCACCAAATAGAACTGTATTGCCGACAATGATGCTGTCTTCTGGGACAATTTTTGAATTTTGCGGTGGATAAACGATCAGCTTACCGCCGCTTAATCCTTTGCCGACGTAATCGTTCGCTTCCCCTTCTAGTTCGAATGTAATACCTTTGGCGACGAATGCACCAAAACTCTGGCCAGCGATACCGTTTAGTTTAATATGAATGGTATCATCCGTAAGTCCTTTGTGGCCATATTTCTTGGCAAGCTCACCTGATAGCATTGCACCCGTCGAACGATCATAATTATGAATATCGGCGCTAATTTGAACAGGCGTTTTATTTTCGAGCGCTTCTTTCGCATCTTCAATTAAACGGCGATCAAGGATGTCATCAATTTCATGTTCTTGCGATTTTGTATTATAAATATCATCGCCTTTTTGTTCCTGAACACGGTGGAAAATTTTTGAAAAATCCAATCCATCGCTTTTCCAATGTGAAATGGCGTCATTTTTATCAAGAAGTTCTGATTTGCCAATGATTTCATTAAGGTTTCTGACGCCCATTTCGGCCATTATTTTTCGCGCTTCTTCGGCAACGAAGAAGAAATAATTAATCACATGCTCTGGCTTTCCGGTAAATTTGCGTCTTAGAACAGGATCTTGTGTCGCGACCCCAACAGGACAAGTATTAAGGTGACATTTTCTCATCATGATACACCCTGATGCTATAAGTGGCGCCGTGGCAAATCCAAATTCATCAGCGCCCAGAAGCGCCCCTATAATCACATCTCGTCCGGTTTTTAATCCGCCGTCGACTTGTACAGAAATACGGTCACGCAGGCGGTTTAAAACGAGCGTTTGTTGCGTTTCAGCAAGTCCGATCTCCCAAGGGGACCCGGCATGCTTAAGGCTGGTAAGCGGGCTTGCACCCGTTCCACCGTCAAAACCTGAAATAGTAAGATGATCTGCTTTGGCTTTTGAAACGCCGGCAGCAACGGTTCCTACCCCAATTTCAGAAACCAGTTTTACGCTTATACGTGCATCTCTATTAACGTTTTTAAGGTCATAGATAAGCTGCGCTAAATCTTCAATTGAATAAATATCATGATGCGGCGGTGGTGAAATAAGACCCACACCAGGCGTCGAATGGCGCACTTTGGCGATAACGGGGTCCACTTTATGACCAGGTAATTGACCGCCTTCACCGGGCTTGGCCCCTTGTGCCATTTTGATTTGAATGTCATCGGCATTAACCAGATACTCTGTCGTCACGCCAAACCGGCCAGATGCAACTTGCTTAATGGCACTTCTTCTTAAATCGCCATTTCTATCCGGTGTAAAACGGTCCGGTTCTTCGCCGCCCTCACCAGTATTGGATTTCCCGCCGATTTTATTCATGGCAATCGCAAGCGTCGTATGCGCTTCGCGGCTGATCGACCCAAATGACATGGCACCCGTTGCAAATCGTTTAACGATTTCAGTGGCACTTTCTACTTCATCGAGTGGGATAGATTTACCTGTTGGTTTAATTTTAAATAAACCACGCGGCGTCATTAATTTCTCGGACTGTTCATTGATGATGCGCGCATATTCATTATATGTTTCCGCGGAATTACCTCGTACGGCATGCTGTAGACTGCTGATGCTATCAGAATTCCATTGATGGGCTTCACCGCGGACACGGACGGCATAATCGCCACCCACATCAAGTGATTTTTTATAAATTAAACTGTCACCATAAGCTTGTGCATGTCGCATGATGGTTTCTTTGGAAACTTCGCGTAAGCCAACACCCTCGATAGCGGACTTTGTGTTGGTGAAATATTTTTCGATAAATTCACTGTTTAACCCGACTGCATCAAAAATTTGCGCGCCGCAATAAGATTGGTATGTGGAAATGCCCATTTTTGACATTACTTTCAGGATACCTTTATTGATGGCTTTTACATATCTGTTCTTTGCAGTTATCGCGTTTACCTCTTCCGGTAATTGCGGCAACATATTTTCTATGGTTTCAAAGGCAAGATAGGGATTAATGGCCTCCGCACCATACCCCGCGAGCGCACAGAAATGATGTACTTCACGTGCCTCACCAGTTTCAACCACTAGCCCTACACTTGTACGCAATCCCTTGCGAATCAAATGATGATGTACGGATGACGTAGCAAGTAAGGCCGGAATAGCAATTTTTTCCGCTGAAACATTTCTATCCGATAGTATGATAATATTATCACCTTCGATAACGGCAACCTCTGCGAGCAGGCAAATGCTTTCGATGGCATTATCCATGCCTTCTGCGCCGAGTTCGGCATTATAGGTGCAATCAACAGTAATAGTTCTAAAGTCATTATCTGGGATATCACCAATGGTACGGATTTTTTCCAAATCCTGATTGCGTAAAATTGGCTGACCGACTTCTAATCTTTTGTGTGTGCCTATACCTTCAAGGTCCAGCAAGTTAGGACGTGGGCCGATGAAGGAAACAAGCGACATTACCGCTTCTTCGCGAATTGGATCAATTGGCGGATTGGTCACTTGGGCAAAACATTGCTTGAAATAAGTGTAAAGCAGTTTTGACTTATCCGATAAGGCGGAAATTGGCGTGTCCGTCCCCATTGAGCCAAGGGCTTCTTGACCACTTGTAACCATCGGCGGAAACAAAAGCTTCATATCTTCTTGTGTATATCCGAACGCTTGTTGCTTTTGTAAAAGATCAGCGCCACTAGAGGGCTGAGGGGCTACCTCGCTTGGCAATTCCTCTAGTTTAATTTGTGTGCGGTTCAATATATCTTGATAATCAAAGGCTGTTGCCATTTCATGTTTAATATCTTCGTCTGAAATGATGCGACCTTCCGCCGTATCAATGAGCAACATTTTACCCGGTTGTAGGCGCCATTTTTGAACGATATTTTCTTCAGGAATTGGCAACACGCCTGATTCTGAGGCCAATATCACCATATCATCATCGGTCACAATATAACGCGCGGGGCGTAGCCCGTTTCGGTCAAGTGTCGCACCGATTTGAATACCGTCAGTAAAGGCGACAGCCGACGGTCCATCCCAAGGTTCCATGAGGGCAGCGTGATATTCATAGAACGCACGCCGTTCTGCGCTCATTAACGGATTCCCAGCCCACGCTTCAGGGATTAACATTGTCATCGCGTGCATGATGCTATAGCCGCCAGCAACCAAAAGTTCTAATGCATTATCAAAGCAGGCGGTGTCGGACAATCCTTCCGGAATGAGGGGCCATAATTTATCAAGATCGTCACTAATAACGCTTGATTTCATATTAAATCGGCGAGACGCCATCCAGTTTACATTTCCACGAACCGTATTAATTTCACCATTATGACAAACCATTCTAAATGGTTGCGCGAGGCTCCACGTAGGGAATGTATTTGTTGAAAAACGCTGATGAACAAGGGCAAGACCGGATTTTACACGTTCATCAAGAAGATCGGTATAATATTCCCCTACCTGTCCTGCAAGGAGCATTCCTTTATAAAGAATGGTGCGGCTTGAACAGCTACATCCATAATAGGCGCTTGTATCTTCTTTCATTTCCAAGACAATATTGGATAGTTGTTTCCGGATAATATAGAGCTTTAGTTCGAAATCACAATTTCGTTTAATGTTATCTGCTTGGCCAACAAATCCTTGGGCAATAAAAGGTTCGGTTGATTTCACATTTTCACTAAATTTGGAATTGTCCGTCGGCACATCACGCCAGCCCAGGAATTTTTGACCCTCTTGGGAGACCAAATCTTCAAAAACGTTCTTAATTTTTTCACGCACTTTTTCTTCGTGCGGCAAGAAAATCATCAGAATGCCATATTCGCCTTCTTTAGGTAAATTAATTCCTATTCTCTTGGTTTCTTCTTGCATGAATTGATCTGGAATTTGTAAAAGAATTCCGGCACCATCACCCGCAAGAGGGTCTGCGCCGACAGCACCACGATGAGTGAGGTTCTCCAAGATTTGCAAGCCTTGTTTTACAATAGAATGACTTTTTACACCTTTAATGTTTGCTAAAAATCCAATACCGCAACTGTCATGTTCGTTTTCAGGGTTATAAAGTCCCTGTGATTTTGGCAGTCCGCGACGATTTAATGGCACCTGAGGGGTCATTTCAATTATCCTTACAAATTTTATTATCAATACACACGTCGCTAAAATTTTTTAAAACATAAAAAAATTTAACGCACTATTAGACCGAGCATCTCGGATCATCGATTCCAACAAGGAATGCATGTTAATCCGTACCCGGTATTTTTGTAGACGATTGCTGCGAACGGTTTCGTTAAACAGGGTTTAACCCGTCATATGCAGCACTCTATAACTGTATCCAAGGGCTATATGTACAGTGTGAAATGAAAAATGCAAGTTTAAAAATCAACAAATCCGCAGAAAATTCTTTTACATGTAATATAAAGGAAAGAATATTTTAGAATATGGTTATAATTCACTTAGATGATTTAGAATATTTACATTGTTGATTAGGACATTTAAACAAGAAGTTATGACTTCACCGTTACCTATTTATGAAATTATTCCTGAAGTAAAAAAGAAAATTTCATCACACAATTCATTGGTTTTACAGGCGCCACCTGGCGCGGGTAAGACGACCGTTGTTCCACTTGAGTTATTAAATGAGCCATTTTTAAAGAATCGCAAAATCATCATGCTGGAGCCGCGCAGATTAGCGGCGAGGGCGGCTGCAAACCGCATGGCGTCCATTCTTGGGGAAAAAGTAGGAGAAACCATCGGGTACCGAGTCCGTATGGAAACCAAGGTAGGCCCAAATACAAAAATTGAAGTTGTTACCGAAGGTATCTTAACGCGACAATTACAGTCTGATCCAGAGCTTAAAAATATTGGCTTAGTCATTTTTGATGAGTTTCATGAACGCTCAATTGAAGCAGATCTCGGCTTGGCTTTATGTCTTGATATTCAGGAAGGTTTAAGAGACGATCTCAAATTGATTATTATGTCTGCGACTTTAGACGGTGATAAAGTATCAATATTAATGGATCATGCGCCCATTATTACCAGTCAAGGTCAAGCTTTTCCTGTTGAAAAGCGGTTCCTGCCGCGAAAACCCAATGAGCGAATTGAACAAGCCATGACATCCGCTATTCTTAAAGCGCTTAATGAAGAAAAGGGCAGCATATTAGCATTTTTGCCGGGCGCAGGAGAAATCGAAAGAGCAAAAAAATTATTAGAAGAAAAGCCGCTGGGTCATAATATATCTATCAATCCCTTATACGGAATGATGAATTTTGCTGATCAAGATAAGGCGATAAAACCCACCAAAAAAGAAGAACGTAAAGTGGTTCTTGCAACGGCAATTGCCGAAACAAGTCTTACCATTGAAGGCATACGTATCGTCATTGATAGCGGCCTTTCAAGAAATGCATTTTATGATACCAAAAGCGGCATGCCAGGCCTTGAAACGAAAATGTTATCAAAAGCGTCCGCCGACCAACGGATGGGCAGAGCAGGAAGATTGGAAGCCGGTGTATGTTACCGGCTTTGGTCAGAAGCCGCAGACCGATCACTTATTCCTTTTACGGTTCCGGAAATAAAACGTGTCGATTTAACGTCACTGGTTTTAAGTTTAAATCAATGGGGGGTACGTAATTTAAGCGATTTAAAATGGTTGGATCAGCCAGATAAAGAGGTCATTGATCGCGCAATAGATTTGCTCAAATCATTAGAAGCATTAAATGATAATGGCATCACAGCATTTGGAAAGAAGATGGCGTCCCTTCCTATGCATCCGCGATTATCACATATGGTGATTAAGGCTGAAGAAATTGGCCACGGTACATTGGCCCTATATATCGCAGCGCTTCTTGAAGAACGCGATATTTTATCTTTAAAGCCGGATCAAAGAACCGCTGATTTGCGCCTTAGAATAGAGGCATTAAATCATATTAAGAAGAACGAAATTACAGAGGCGAAAAAATTAGGGTCTAAAATAACTGTAGCAAAAAGAATTCTTCAACAAGTAAAGATATGGCATAGAAATTTTCGAATGGATGAAGCTTTCGTAGATATTGACAAGACAGGTTTATGCCTATCATTTGCGTTCCCCGATAGAATAGCCGGCTTGCGAAAAGGCTCTGAAGGGGCATATTTGTTATCTGGTGGCCGTGGAGCCAAATTACTGCCAGATGACCCATTGATGATAAATCAATTTTTGGCAGTTGGTTACTTGGATAAAGGTGCGAAAGACGCAAGAATATTTTTAGCGGCCCCAATCGATCGTCAAGACCTTGAGGATTATTTTAATAAGCAGATTGATACCGAACCAAACATATCATGGGACGATCGCTCTAGATCTGTTCTTGCAGAAGAAAAAACACTTCTTGGGAAATCACCTCTTCAAATTGTCAAAATAAATAATCCTGACAGCGATCAAATATCAGAAGCCATGCTCTATGGAATTAGAAAACTTGGTTTATCCATCTTGCCTTGGAATAAAAAGAGTATGGCATTACGCCGCCGCATTGAATTACTTAAAATTCACAATGAAATCACTGTGGATTTTTCCGATCAAGCTTTATTAAATAATATGGAAGAATGGTTGTTGCCCTATTTATATGGTATCTCGACGATTGCCAATTTATCAAAATTAAATATGACAGAGATTTTGAAAAACGCACTTGATTGGCAAGATCAGAAAAAGCTTGATGATTTAACGCCATCACATATTAAAGTTCCAAGCGGCTCGAATGTCAAAATTGATTATGAAGTGAACCCACCCGTGCTGGCGGTGAAATTACAAGAAATGTTTGGTGCCTTAGAAAGTCCCAAAATTGTTAATGGAAAAATCAATCTAACTTTGCATTTATTATCTCCTGCCGGCCGACCATTACAGATCACGACTGATTTAAAAGGGTTCTGGAATTCCTCCTATAAGGAAGTGAGAAAAGAGATGAAAGGACGCTATCCAAAACACCCTTGGCCAGAGGACCCTTTTATTGCAACGCCCACAAAAAAAATAAAGTCAAAAGTCAACTAATATTTTTTTGTTCCCAAGCCCGCAGGAATGTTAACATTTGATATTTTTTAAAAAAAAGCGACATACTAGCTGTTGACAACTTCTATGCACATAAATACCATATCTTGTGTTATTTGGAATTTTGACGGGTGTTGTTCTTGAAAATGTTTATAAAGCAACAGACTAGCTAAAATTGTCGTAATAACCAAGGTGGTCGGTGTTGTGAAATACCAGAAAAGATTGCCATTAAATATACAAGAGACGATATTGAAAAGCCGCGGTTAGGTTCATTTTTTATGATATCTATAGTATGAATTTGGCCTTTTTTAGAGTCGTTTTAGGAAAAGCGTTTTGGCCCGAAGAAATCGGGTTGGATTTATGGGAGTGGAATATTGTCTGCGTCATTGTTAAATGAAACTATTCAAGTAAAAGATCATGCACGTGTAAAAACCGATGATCGAAGAGACGACTTACTTACGGATTTCGGTAAAGCGACCTTAACTGATCGTTATCTTATGCCGGGTGAAACTTTTCAAGATATGTTTGCGCGCGTCGCAAGTTATTATGGTGATAACGAAGCACATTCGCAGCGCTTATATGACTATATAAGTAAGTTATGGTTTATGCCTGCGACACCTGTCCTTAGTAATGGAGGTACAAAACGTGGTCTTCCAATTTCCTGTTTTCTAAACGAAGCAAATGACAGTCTTTCAGGTATTGTAGAACTTTGGAATGAAAATGTATGGCTTGCATCTAAAGGTGGCGGCATTGGCAGTTTTTGGGGTAACCTACGTTCAATAGGTGAGAACGTCAGTACAAATGGTAAAACATCAGGTATTATTCCTTTCATTCGTGTAATGGATAGTCAAACACTTGCTATTTCACAAGGATCACTTCGTCGTGGTTCTGCGGCTGTTTATCTTCCTATTAATCACCCTGAAATTGAAGAATTTGTGGAAATCCGCCGTCCAACCGGTGGCGATCCGAACCGGAAGGCTCTAAATCTTCATCACGGTGTTGCGGTTTCTAATGCCTTTATGCGTGCCGTTGAAAAAGACGATGAATGGGCTCTTGTTAGCCCTCATGACGGTGCCGTACAAAAAACAGTTTCCGCGCGTGAGCTATGGATTAGAATTCTGACGGCACGTATTGAAACGGGTGAGCCTTATATTCTGAATATTGATCATGTTAATGATGCAACACCAGAGCATCATAAGCTTGCGGGCCTTAATGTGAAAACGTCTAACCTTTGTTGTGAAATAACATTACCAACCGGCATCGACCATTTGGGAGAACAACGCACAGCCGTATGCTGTCTTTCATCCATAAACTTAGAAATGTATGATGAATGGAAAGACGAAGAATTATTCATTGAAGATCTCATGCGTTTTCTTGATAATGTTCTGCAAGATTTCATTGACCGTGCTCCTGACAGCATGTCTCGTGCTCGTTATGCTGCGATGCGTGAACGTAGTGTTGGTCTTGGTGCAATGGGTTTCCATTCATTTTTACAAGACCGCATGATCCCATTTGAATCAGTGATGGCACAAGTTTGGAATAAGAAAATCTTTAATCATATTAAAGAGGGCGTGGATAACGCGTCTCGTTTGCTTGCTGAAGAAAAGGGCGCATGCCCAGATGCTGCTGATTACGGTATGATGGAACGTTTTTCTAATAAAACGGCAATTGCACCGACGGCATCGATTTCTACGATTTGCGGTGGAGCTAGCCCTGGAATTGAACCAATTGCAGCCAACAGCTTCACACAAAAAACGCTTTCCGGCTCTTTTAACGTTCGAAATCGTGCGTTAAGAAAATTACTTGAGAAAAAAGGTCAGAACACGGAAGAAGTATGGTCTAATATTACGATTAATGGCGGATCCGTGCAGCATCTTGATTTTCTTGATGATCTTGAAAAAGATGTGTTTAAGACAGCGTTTGAACTTGATCAACGTTGGGTGGTTGAACATTCAGCGGACCGCGCACCAATGGTCGATCAGGCGCAATCTGTGAATATTTTCTTACCGGCGGATGTACATAAACGTGATCTTCATCAAATCCATTTCCAAGCGTGGAAAAAAGGGTTGAAGAGCCTTTATTACTGTCGTTCACTTTCGATCCAGCGCGCAGAAAACTCTAATGCGAATGGTGAAGACGCAAAAGAAGAAATGTTAAAAGCAATGGCAAAGGCTCAAGAATCTTCTGATTATGAAGAATGCTTGTCTTGCCAATAATTAGTTAGGTAAAATACGATGTCATTACTTGTAGAGCGGGTCTCTTATAAACCATTCGAATATCCTTGGGCATATGATGCTTGGCTTACGCAGCAGCGTGTTCATTGGCTTCCAGAAGAAGTACCAATGGCGGATGATATTAAAGACTGGAATATGAAAATTTCGGATACGGAACGCAATTTGCTGATGCATATTTTCCGGTTCTTTACTCAAGCCGATATTGAAGTGAACAACTGTTATATGCAAAAATATAGCCGTGTGTTTAAGCCGACAGAAGTACAAATGATGCTCGCGGCTTTTTCCAATATGGAAACAGTTCATGTTGCCGCTTATAGTCATCTTTTGGATACACTTGGCATTCCGGATACGGAATATGAAGCCTTTCTCGAATATTCTGAAATGAAGGATAAATACGACTACATGCAAATGTGGGGTATTGATACCAATGAAGATATTGCGAAAACGCTCGCTGTTTTTGGTGCCTTCACAGAAGGATTACAATTATTTGCGTCCTTTGCCATTTTGATGAACTTTCAGCGGTTTAATAAAATGAAAGGTATGGGTCAAATTGTAACTTGGTCCGTTCGTGATGAAACGTTACATATGACATCGATAATTAAGTTATTTCATTCTTTCGTTCATGAGAACCCAGAAGTCTGGACTGATGAATTACAACATGATTTAACGGAAGCCTGTAAAACGGTTGTAAAGCACGAAGATGCTTTCATTGATCTTGCGTTTGAAATGGGTGATATCGAAGGCTTAACTGCTAAAGAAGTAAAAGATTATATTCGTTATATTGCGGATCGTCGTTTAACACAGCTAGCGCTAAATCCAATATATTTTGTTGGCAATAACCCACTACCTTGGATGGATGAAATTCTAAATGGTATTGAGCATGCGAATTTCTTTGAAAGCCGTGCTACAGAATATTCTCGTGCTTCCACACAAGGAAAATGGGAAGAAGCGTTCGATTAATTAATCTTTGTTATTTTCAAAATCCAGGGCTGCGCTGTTGATACAATAGCGTAGCCCTGTTGGTTTAGGGCCATCTGGAAACACGTGCCCTAAATGTGCATCACAGTTCGTACATTTAACTTCTTCACGTATCATACCATGGCTTGTATCTCTATGAACTGTTACGGCTTCATTACTATGAGGTTCATAATAACTTGGCCAACCACTTCCGCTATCGTATTTGGTGGTGGATGAAAAAAGTGGAGCATCACAACAAATACAATTATAGGTACCATTTTCTTTATGATTATAATATTTGCCACTAAAGGGATGCTCGGTGCAACCATGACGGGTCACTTGATATGATTCTTCATCAAGTTTTTCGCGCCATTCTTGATCGTTTTTTTTCATAATATTGACATTTCGATATTGTTGATTACCTATGAATACTAACACAAACTAAAAAATAAAAATAAAGGATTTTTTGTGCAATACCGTACTTTGGGTAAAACCGAATTAAAAGTTTCCAATGTTTCTCTCGGAACCATGACGTTTGGACGCCAGAATTCAGAACCAGAATCACACGAGCAGCTCGATTATGCTTTTTCTCGCGGGGTAAATTTTATTGATACGGCGGAATTATATGCAGTTCCTTCCGGTCCTGAATTTGCAGGCGAGACAGAAAAAATAATTGGTAATTGGCTTAAAACCAAATCGCGCGATGATGTGATGATTGCTAGTAAGGTTGCTGGCCGCTCCAATATGGATTTTCTACGTGAAAGCCATTCGGAAACTCGTCTGAATAAGGAACAAATCACAGCCGCTTTAGAAGGAAGCCTTAAACGGTTGGATACAGATTATATTGATGTTTATTATTTACATTGGCCTGATCGTAAAATTGGATTATTTGCCGATAGCTTCGGATATGAACATCAAGAAGATCCAGGTGCCATACCGATTGAAGAAACACTTAGCATTCTTGATGGGTTTCAAAAGGCTGGAAAAATAAGACATATTGCTGTTTCAAACGAAACGCCTTGGGGCGTTATGAAATATCTTGAACATTCAAATAATGGCGTTGGTCCACGACCAACCATTATCCAAAATGCTTATAGTTTAATAAATAGATTATTTGAGCACGGATTGGCTGAAATTGCTGCACGTGAAGATATCGGGCTAGCCGCTTATTCGCCGCTTGGTGGTGGCTCGCTTACGGGTAAATATATCAATTGTGCCTTACCAAAAGGTAGCCGCCGCGAAAGGTTCCCTGGCTTTACAACCCGCTATCAGTCGAACCATACCGCAGAGGCCATTTTGAAATATGAAAAACTCGCGCGGGAGCGTGGGATATCATTAACACAACTAGCGCAAAAATTTGTCGATACGCGGCCCTTTATGACCACAAATATTATTGGCGCTACGACTATGGATCAGTTAAAAGAAAATATAGACGCATTTGAAATTGAATGGGATGATGAGTTAGAAGCGGCCGTTAATAAAATTCACCGCGAAAATCCTTCACCAGCTCCATAGGAAAGGAAATCAAAATGGAAATAGCAATTTTTGCAGCAGGATGCTTTTGGGGGGTTGAACTCAATTTCTCAAAAGTAGACGGTGTTAAAGAAACACAAGTTGGATACATCGGCGGGGATACAGAAGACCCAACCTATGAAGAAATCTGCGGTAAAACAACGGGTCATGCAGAAGCCATCGAAATAAAATATGATCCGTCGGTTATAGGTTATGAAGGATTACTTGAAAAATTATGGGAATTTCATGACCCTACGACATTAAATCGGCAAGGACCTGATCAAGGGACACAATATCGTTCTGCTATTTTTTATCTAGATGAAGTACAAAAGAATATAGCTGAAAAATCTATTGCAGCACTTGATGCTTCTGGCAAATTCCAAAACCCTGTTGTCACGTCTTTAGAAGTCGCAGATAAATTTTGGCGCGCGGAAGAATATCATCAAAAGTATCTTGAGAAAAAAGGCATAACGATTGCTTGTGTCTCTTAATACTTAGGCAATCGATAGGGCTTCTTTGCTCATTTTATTGCGAACATGATTTTCACTTTTGCGATATAGTAAGTCAGCAACAGCGGTTACAGCGATCAGGAAATAGAGAATATCAAAGAAAGCCATATTCAAGGTGAGAGACATTACCATATATCCACCTATGGCAGCTCCTAAAGCCACGGATAATTCAGCAGGTTTCGATATTTTTCCTGGTGTGCGCGTTGCTTTATGTAATTTTCTAGCCGTATGAAAAATCAAATAAAGCATGGTTAAATATATTGCTAAACCAAGATAGCGATGTTCCGCAATCATCTGGAAATATGATGAATGAATCGCTAGTGGTTCTACGTCACTAGGAATATATTTAGCGATGACCTGTGGAACGTAAATAACATCAAACCCGCCTCCAAGAAATGGGTGGTCAGTGGCAATGCGGTAAGAAGCTTTCCACATTTCAACACGCCCTTGAAATGATCCGTCTGTTTCTAACTCTGTAGACGTGGACATTCTTTCTGACCATGTATCGGCCATGAAGAAGAGCGCAACCATTCCAATTGGAACAATAAATAAGAGGGCTTTGCTGAGTTTTTTAATGTGCCAAGTATAATATAAAAATGTAGCTGTTATGGCGATAAAACCTGTCCGAGACTGCGTACCAAGAATAGCAACAGCAGAACTTAAGGCGCAAAAAATACTGAAATATCTCTCAAGTTTGTAATCTGCGTGCGAAATAAAATATAACATAAATGGAAATGTCATCGTAAGCGTTAAAGCCATTGCATTATTATCTTCAAAGAAGCTAAAGGGAGGGCCGACGACATGGTAACCGCCACCTGTAAGAAGCGTAAATATTCCGCCTTTAATGCCATAAAAACCAATCGATAAAACAAAGACTTTGAGAAAGGTGTTAATGCGTCTTTCGGTATTAAGCATAGCAAATATTAGGTAAGCCAACACAAGTATTTTCGTAAAGCTAACCCATTTTTCATAGGCCATATCAACATCAAATGCATTATATGTCGTTATGCACGTAAAGATATATAAGAAGATCACATATGTAATGAGGTAATGGTGCTTATAATCTTTAAACCCTTGCCAAAGCATATAACTGGCAAAAGTAGTCATAAAGAAATAATCAAGCCATGGCATAGTTAAGGCGAAACCATAAACATTGCTTTGTGGATACATGAATGAAATGAATCCGATTATCAAAGCCCCAATATGATATCGATAAAGGATCATAGGAAAGGCCGAGAAAAGAAAAAGAGCTAGTAATATATCTCTCACAATTAGTCCTGCTTATTTACGATTAATGTTTGCAATAGCTCTAGCATTATTATCCTAATAAAATATAAATTCCCAGAAATTTAAGGTATTATTTATAAATGTGAGATAAGTTAAGCTTATTCAATTTGATAATAAGGAATGATATAAAATGGTTAGTTTGCTAATGTTCGGAATGATATTCCTTGTGTTTTTTGTTATATATGAATCTCTCTATCAAGAAATTAAAGAAGAGAAATCTCTTAAAAAGAAGAAACAAAATAATGAATTGTAATATGGATTAGCCCCAGTCTAGGATTACTTTACCAGACTTCCCCGATCTCATTATTTCAAAAGCTTCTTCATAATCATCAATTTTATATTGATGGGTCATAACGGGACTTAAATCCAGCCCACTTTCAAGCATAGCGATCATTTTATACCATGTTTCAAACATGCGTCGCCCATAAATTCCTTTGATTTCCAATCCTTTAAATATGACCTGGTTCCAATCAATTGGTGTTTCATCTGGTAGGATACCAAGTAAAGCAATTTTGCCACCATGGTTCATAGTATTGAGCATATCTGAAAAGGCGGATGGATTACCGGACATTTCTAATCCGACGTCAAACCCTTCAGTCATATTAAGCTCACTCATTACATTTTTTGTCGATTTACGTGACACATTGATCGCACGTGTTGCGCCCATTTGTTTCGCAATGCCTAAGCGGTAATCATTGACATCTGTTATGACTACATTTCGCGCACCCACATGTTTCGCGATGGCCACAGCCATAATACCAATCGGTCCTGCGCCCGTAATTAATACATCTTCACCTACAAGGTCATAACATAAGGCGGTGTGCGCAGCATTTCCAAGTGGGTCTAATATCGCTCCGAGATCATCACTGATTGTTGGCGGTAGCGGGCAAACATTTGATGCGGGGACACTGATAAATTCCCCAAAAGCACCCGGGCGATTAACACCAATTCCGATGGTGTTGCGACACAAATGACGGTCTCCCGCGCGACATTTTCGACAATGCCCACAGGTAACATGCCCTTCCGCGGAAACACGATCACCAATTTTAAGTCCTGCGACTTCTGATCCTATTTCAACAATTTTTCCTGAAAATTCGTGACCAACGGTCATGGGAACCGGAATGGTTTTTTGTGCCCAATCATCCCAATTAAAAATGTGAATATCAGTTCCGCAAATGGCCGTTTTCTTAACTTTTATTAAAACGTCATTATGCCCAATGGTTGGTTTGTCGATGGATTCAAGCCATATTCCGATTTCGGGTTTTGATTTAACTAAGCTTTTCATAATGACACCTATTCAATGATGGAAAGTTCACGGCCAATTTTAGCAAATGCATTAATGGCGTGATCTAGTTGCTCTCGGCTGTGGGCCGCTGACATCTGCGTACGGATACGCGCTTCACCTTTTGGGACAACTGGAAAAGAAAAACCAATAACAAATATACCTTCTTTTAAAAGCCGCTCTGCCATTTCTGATGCAAGCTTCGCATCACCAAGCATGACGGGTATGATCGCATGATCTGCCCCCGCTAGTTTGAAGCCAAGATCTGTCATTTTTTCTCTAAAATGAGCGCTATTCTCTCGTAGTTTAGTCAGTAACTCACGTCGTTCTGAAAGAAGGTCAATTACTTTACATGACGTTGCAGCAATAACCGGTGCAAGAGTGTTAGAAAAGAGATAAGGCCTAGAACGTTGGCGCAACCATTCAACAACTTCAGCGGATGCGGCTGTATAACCACCTGACGCACCACCCATGGCTTTTCCGAGCGTACCTGTAATGATATCGATGCGGTCTTGAACCCCAAAATATTCAGGGGTCCCAGCACCAGTTTCGCCTGTAAAGCCAACGGCATGACTATCATCTACCATGACCATAGCGTCATATTTTTCTGCTAAATCACAAATGGCTGGCAAGTTTGCGAGGATTCCGTCCATAGAGAAAACACCATCAGTTGCAATTAAACGAAATCTGGCATCCGATGCTTCTTTAAGGCAATTTTCCAAAGCATCCATATCATTATTGGCATAACGAAAGCGTTTTGCTTTACAAAGGCGGACACCGTCAATAATACTTGCATGATTAAGAGCGTCCGAAATGATGGCATCTTCTGGACCGAGTAGCGTTTCAAAAAGACCCGCATTAGCATCAAAGCAACTAGGATAAAGAATAACGTCTTCCATTTTTAAGAATGTAGCTAATTTTTGTTCTAACTCTTTATGAATATCTTGTGTGCCACATATAAAACGGACTGAGGACATACCATACCCATATTGGTCAAGTGCGGACTTTGCCGTTTCAACGAGCGTTTTATCATTGGAAAGGCCTAAGTAGTTATTGGCGCAAAAATTAATAAATTCATTCTCATTGGATGAACTTACTTTCACAGCGGCTTGTTGCGGCGTGGTTATCACTCTTTCAGATTTATAAAGGCCTTCATCTTTTAAGGACGAAAGTTGTTCATTTAAGAAATTTTTGTAGCGGTTTGACATGACCATCTCCAATTAATTCAATATATGAATCATTAAATATAATATATTAAACAAAATGTCCAATATATTATATTTAATTATGGCGTATGAACTATTAAGAGTGCCTGAGCAGGCCATTCTTCATTATTTTTTATAAAGTGTTGGCAGTCTGCATTATATCTTGCGGTATCGCCTGCTTCTAATATTTTTTCTTCGTCTTCGGTCGATATTACCACAGAGCCACGCAAGACTGTTAAATGTTCTTGAGTGCCTTTGCTGTGGGGATCAGAATTAAGCAAGCCGCCTTTTTCCATATTAACCTCATACCATTCTACTTTTGAAACAAGATTAAGTGGACCTAATATTCGAAGTGTACAAAGGCCATCAGCACTTTGTATCTCTGGTGTTTGATGAGATTTAATGACAGTTATATTATCTCTAATATCATTTTTTTTAGGGGACGCGCCCAGCAAGTCACCAATATCAATATTCAGTGCTTCCGTTAAACTCCATAATGTGCCCACAGTAGGGTTCGTTTTATTGCGCTCTATTTGCGAGAGCATGGATTTGGACACACCGCTGCTCTCTGCTAATTGATCAAGTGTCAAATTTTTCGCGGACCTTAATTGTTTAATGGTTTTACCGATATCTGGTAATTGTTGCTGTGCCATAAATATACTTTCTTAAAAAGAAGTTCACTATATTGAACTTCTTGATGGCTTACAACATTAATTCTTCACTACGGTCCAAAAGTCGGCGCCCGAGTTCATCCATAAAATCTTCTTTATTGAGGTTTTTAGGCATCGGTTTTGAATATTCCATGATCAATTTACCGGGCCACTTGATCCAGGATTTTTTGGGCCAACAAACACCTGCATTATGTGCGGCAACAATTACATCAAGGTCAGCTCCTTTTTGATAATAATAGGCACCAGATTTTAAAGGGCGTCTTTCCCCGACCACGGTTCGTGTGCCTTCTGCAAAAATAATAAGTGGTGTTTTTTGACCTATTAAGATTTTTGCAATTATAGGTGTTTGTTTTTGTGCTTCACTTGCACCACGGTTAATAGCAATCACACCCATTTTTTTAAATACAAGATTTAATAAAGGAACGCGGAAAAGCTCTTTTTTAGCGAGTGCCGTTAAGTTAGGAGAACGTCGATAAAGGATGAGCGCGTCCATATTGCTCATATGTTTGCTGCAATAAATAAACCCTTTATCTTGGGGAATATTTTCTATGCCACGCTCTTCAATTTTAATATTAGCGACCTTTTCATACATTAAAATAATTATATCAATCATCGTGCCAATGGCGTTTCGCATCGGTTTAGGGGATTTTTTAAAGGATAATGGAACCAGCCAAAAGATTACCCCAAAGGTAATATAAAGATAAAAAAAGCTATTAAACACTATAGAGCGAATGACTATGGATAATGAGAGTTTTCTATTGTGTTGTATCATATGTTGGTTTTTTAATCATCGTTAGGTAAAAGAAACGCGAGCTTAAAAGGACCATCGACAAGAAGCTCGCATAAATAATACATTCAATCAGGCCAATGGTCTTATGATCTAATATAAATGTCAAATAATAAGCGAGTGGGATCATAAGAGCACTATAACAGATAAAGTAAAATATTGCCGGAACCCAAATATCTTGTGCACCTCTCAAGGCATTGCCTATAACGGTTTGGGCCGTATCAAGAAAGAGCATCCATACAGATAAGGCAATGAGAGGAATAGTTGCCGCAATTAAAATTGCATCGTCAGTAAATAGTCCCGCAATTACATCCGGGAAAAAATATAAAATTGCCATCATCGGGATACAAATCATACCGTTAAATGCAATACCACACAGGCCGGCTAAGGCCATGTCTTGATGATCGCCGCGTCCCATAGCAATGCCAACGCGAACGGATGTTGCCCCGGCCACGCCATAACAAATCATAAAAGGAACGCCAAAAACGGTAAACGCAATCGTTAATGCACCAAGACTGACATTACCAAGATACCCTGCAAATACATAAAGTGCAGCAAATCCAAGATGCTCTATCGTATTGGTCATACCTGCTGCATATCCAATATGTCGGTGTTTTGTCCAATCTGACCATTTTAAACTGACTTTATCAAAAATGCCGTATTTTTCCCGGTCTAATTTCATGAAAATATAAATAAACATGGCCACTGTTAAAAATGTTCTGATGATGCTGGTTGCCCAAGCAGAGCCAACCGCCCCCATAGGATCAAATCCAAGATATCCCCATACAAGAACCCAATTGAGAAAAATATTAAGCACATTGGCGATCATCATGAAGACCATTCCTGGAAGTGGACGATTAATACCTTCTAGAAAAAACTGACACCCTAACATGGCTCCTGTCATCAGAAGTCCAATGGATAGAACCTGAGCAACTTCTCCACCGCCTCTTGCAATGTCGGTGGTTTGGCCCACCATAAGCAGGATTTTTTCCCCAAATAAACAAACACTCATGCAAACAATACCAATACCAAACCCATAAGGAATGGACCGTCGTAAAATGCGTCCGCACCTCTTATAATCTTTTGCGCCATATGCGTTTGATGTGAGCACCATTGTGCCCATCATTAGACCGATTGTGGCCACGATTAGAGTTGAGCCGATCGCACTGTTGGCGATTCCTTGATAAGCTACTTCAGTTGAGGAAAAACGCGCCACCATCGCCGTGTCGACGATCCCTAAAGTCATAATCCCTAGACGTTGCATGATAATAGGCAGCGAAAGGCTAACCAGTTGCGAAAACTGCCTTTTTATGCGGATGCTATCCCATTTGCCGTAATGTGTTTCTGGTGTCGTCATCGTGCTCTCTTTACTTCATAAATAAGAGGTACACGAATTAAAAAATATAGCAAATATTATTTTGATTAGCAGTTAAGGGGCTCGTCGACCCCTGCTTGACGACAGGCGGCTGTTACCGTATTGGCAAGCAATACAGCGATTGTCATCGGGCCTACGCCGCCAGGAACCGGAGTAATGGCACCCGCTCGTTTTGATGCTTCTTCAAAGTCAACATCACCAACGAGTTTGGTTTTGCCGTCCTCTTTTTCAATACGATTGATGCCAACATCGATAACGGTTGCACCTTCTTTAATCCAGTCACCTTTAACAAGTTCAGGAACACCGACGGCAGCAACAACAATATCAGATCGCCCCACGACTTCGGCTAAATTTTTTGTGCGGCTGTGGGCTATTGTGACAGTACAGCTTTCATTGAGTAAAAGCTGAGCCATTGGCTTTCCAACGATATTTGAGCGGCCA
The DNA here is from genome assembly GCF_965661635.1 of Pseudemcibacter sp. Lineage (NCBI taxonomy): Bacteria > Pseudomonadati > Pseudomonadota > Alphaproteobacteria > Emcibacterales > Emcibacteraceae > Pseudemcibacter > Pseudemcibacter sp. The sequence goes on from NZ_CBFIEP010000041.1 coordinate 24,354, forward strand.
ACCACCACGGCATCAAGTCCACTTAAATTCCCCAACTTATCTTTAAGCATCATAATGCAGCCGAGTGGCGTACAGGGAACCATTCCTTTTCCGCCGGTTGCCATAAGACCTGAATTGATGACATGAAATCCATCCACGTCTTTTTCGGGCGCAATGCTTTCTATAACCGCGGCTTCGTTAATATGTTTTGGAAGCGGTAGCTGAACCAGTATGCCATGAACTTTAGGGTCGTTATTAAGCTCTTCAACTTTAGCGATAAGGTCGGCTTCACTCACATCATCATTCATAAGATGTTCATAGCTGTTCATACCCGCAGCTAAGGTCGATTTATTTTTGTTCCTGACATAAACCTGACTGGCGGGATCCTCACCGACAAGTACTACTGCGAGCCCAGGGACAAGCTTATAATTTTCTTTTAAGTGAGCAACCTTATGGGCAATATTTTCTTTTAAGTTCGAGGCAAAGGCTTTGCCGTCTATGATATCTGCAGTCATGGAAAATCCTTAATATGCAAGGCTATAAATTGCTTCAGCTATAAAACGCGCGCCAAATTCAAGTAAGAGAAAAACAATAATGGGGGAAAAGTCTAATCCACCCATGCCGCCTCCAATTAAGTTTCTAATCGGTGAAAGGATTGGTTCAAATAATTTATAAAGAGATCCATAAATCAAACTTACGAATTGGTTGTAAGCATTAATCACATTAAATGAGATCAATAAACTTAGAATAATATAAATAAATAATAAGAATTTTGCGATACCAGCAACGGTTAAAACCAAATCACCTAATATGATAGCAAAGTTACCCATTTTTAATTCCTAATATTATAATTAATAGTTTTATTTATTTAGATGTAAATGGTGTGGGCTTATCTTTCAATAGCAACTTACTGAAAATAAGAGAAATCTTAAGGAAAATACATATTTTGTTAACAATTTCTTACTATTCTATATAGTGCAATATTGCATCTGAAGAAATCAGAGATAGAAAAAGTGGTCGACTTTAATTTAATCAGTTTAAACGTGTCGTTACTCGGCAGTCAGTTTAACGCCCAAAATGGCATTGGAACGAGTTCGTTTGGAACGTCGTCTTCGACTGCATTTAATCGTGGTCCAGCTGTCATAACTCCATGGGCAGAAGAAGATGATCGATCCCTTCTGAGCCGTTATAATCAGATAAGAAGCAAAACATCATTTATTGACGAAAACACAAGCTCAGTGCGTGAAGCAGGCCTTGATCAAGATAATAAGGCTTTGTTCACTCTTTAATGCGGCTCTCAATGACTTAAAAAGAATTGCTGAATATGCGTCGGATAGTAAAACGTCATCATCGTTAATTGCAGGTTTAAGTACGCAATTTCAATCCGGTCTTTCACAAGTTGATCAATATGTCCGTGATACTGAATTGGATAAGTTGATTTTGCTGGCCGGTGAAAAGAAGTCTTTTGTGACGTCTGAAGTGGGGCTCGGTAAAGACGAACGTGATATCACGGGTAATGTCGTTGCAGCTATAAGTGCGACAACCGCAATCGTAGGACTAAATGGTGATGAAGAATTCACAATAAACATCGATACCATTTCTGATAATGATGATATCACGATTGATCTTTCAGAAATTAGCGGCACTTTATCGCTCGAAAATTTAAAAAATTTGATTAACACAAAAATCAGAGACGTCACGACTGTTAATGATGACGGTGAAACAGTAAGTAAGTATAAATCACGGGCCTCCGTTGAAGAAGTTTCAGACGGAAAGTTTGCGCTTAAGTTTGATGTTGAAGGCATTGAGAAATTATCATTTAGTGCGGCATCATCTGATCCCGCCCTAATAGTAGCGGGCTCATCTAGATCCAGTGATTTTAACGCAATTACTCAAGGAAGCCTTACAAAATATACAAATCTTGATGACGAAAACCAGAAAGAATTATTTAGTGCAGAGATTGTTGGCATCGACGCGAATGGTTTTGTTATTCCGGCAGATGCCGATGATGATAAGGCGCAAGATACGTCTTCGACAAAAGTACCTTTTAATACAGTCCCAACAGCTGTGAAAATTGATAGCCAAGGAAATAGCTTTGTTGTTGGCACCACAGAAGGTGACATTGGAGGACAAATTAATGGTGCAAAGACAAATGACGTTTTCCTGTCAAAATATTCTTCAACAGGCGATTTATTATGGTCAAGATTATTAGGCGCGAGCGATGAAGCGGAAGCGTTTGATATAGCAATCGACGCGGATGATAATATAATCATTGCTGGCAAAACAAATGAAGAATTAATTGCATCGGATGTCTTTTCAGGGACAGACAGTTTTGTCACTAAATTTTCTAATTCTGGCGAAGAACTTTGGACTAGGCAAATAGATACGATTGCGACGGACCAAGCCAATGGATTAACTGTTGATGCAAATGGTGATATTTTTATAACGGGACAAGTTTCAGGGCGAATAGATGCAACCACCACAGCAAATGGTGGCGAAGATACAACCATATTCAAATTGGGAAGTGCGAGTGGAATTATATTGGATAAGGCCCAATTTGGGGGCGCAAATAATGACATTGGTAAGCAAATCGCCATCGCGGATGATGGAAATTTACTGGTATTAACGGAAGAAGACGGTAATGCCGTTATTAGAAAATTAGATAAAGATAACCTTGATAATACATTGGCCAGCTATGATTTAGGTGACTTAAACGGTGGATCTATTTCCGATATAATTGTTGATGGAACGGATATTTACGTAAGCGGCACAACGTTATCTGGGTCAATAAATGGCGGAAATGTCATTGATGGTTACAATGGTGGTCGCGACGGTTTTATCACAAAATTAAATGATAATGGTGGTGGATTTTCCGCTGATTGGACGACTTATGTCGGCACAAGTTCCTCGGATACTGTTTCTGGAATTTCGCTATCAAACGGTTCAATCTATTTGGCAGGAACAACTTCAGGCACCTTAAGCGGTGAAAGCAAAACCGGTTTAAGCGATAGTTTTACGGCTAAAATTGACGCGACATCTGGTGCAACAATCTGGCAGCAACAATTAGGAGAGGCTTCCGGCGGATATAATGAAGGTGTGGCCGTCGCATTTTCTGAAAATGGTTCGTAATTTTAAATACACTGGGACTAGCAACGGGACTGGCTGATAACAACCAAGAACGGGATCTTGCGACACAAACGTCTTTGAGAGGAGGAGATTATTTTAGTATTTCTATTAATGGTGGTCGCGAATTAAAAGTAGAATACCGCGAGGGGGATACATTTGAAACGTTGTCTAATCGCATCAACACGTTATCTACCCGTAATTTAAAAGCCAGCGTTTCAATCGGTGAAAACGGGCCAGCGTTAAAATTAGAGGCGAAAAACGGCGCGACAGTTGATTTTATATCAGGGTCAGATGGTCGCGATGCTTTGTCAAAACTAGGACTTGAAGAACGTAATATAATTTCGCCTGAAGTTTTATTTGATTTGGGAGAAGACCAAGGGATCGATCCAGAAAAACTTGGCGGTGTTTTTGCCCTTAGATTGGATAATGGTTTTGCATTTAGCACTAAAAAAGAGGCGGAATATATTTTAACTCAAATACAAAATTCATTGAATGTCATTGAAAGTGCTAATCGTTCTCTAACATTCGATCCCATTCGTGCCCAAATTTTACAAGCGTCAAAAAATAATTTTGGGCCGGCACCAGCATATTTGCAAGACCGGTTGGCAAGATATCAAGATGGATTACAGCGCGTACTGGCTGTCAAAGGCGGCACAATAATTTAAAGGGTTTATGATGAAGTTTCGATTATTTTTTATGATAGCAATTGGATGTTTATGGAATAACTTTGTAGTTGCAGCGCCAGCACCTGAGGCTAAACCATCAGAGGAAGAAGTTAACGAATATGTTGAAATCCCGCCCATAAGCGTTGCTATGTATAATAAAAGGAAGCGTCCCGCAGGCACCATGACTGTAATGATGCAACTTAAAATTGACGATGAAAATCAGCGTGCCGTCGCGCGTAAAATTATGCCGCGTCTAAAAAACGCATATATGCAGGAAACGTTAAAACTCGCTCTTAACTTCTTTGATATTAGTCGTCCCGTAAACGCTAATATTTTAGGTCGTTCTTTACAGAATGTCACCAACCAGGTTTTAAAGCACGATTAAGCGCGCCTCTTAATAGGTGATATTGCCGTCTCAAAAAGATAAATTTAATGCGCTTCGTTCCAATTATCACCAATGCCACAGTCAACGGTAAGAGGAACTGAAATTTGGAGCGCCGGCAAAGCCGCCTTTTCCATAACAGACGTAATGATTGGGGTTGTTTTTTCTATTTCCTCTTCAGGAACCTCAAATACCAGCTCATCATGAACTTGCAAAAGCATTTTTGCATTCAGTCCCGCTTGCTTAAGCGCATCAGGCATTTGAATCATAGCGCGCCTAATTACATCGGCGGCAGAACCTTGAATTGGCGCATTAATAGCCGCGCGTTCACCAAATGAACGACGCATGCCATTTTTATCATTGATACTACCAATGTGGATTTTTCGCCCAAATATGGTTTCTACATACCCTTTATCACGGCAGTATTGCTTAGTATCTTCCATATAATGACGAATGCCGGGGAAGCGCTCAAAATATTTATCAATAAATGTTTTGGCTTCTGTGCGGCTCATACCAAGCTGGTTTGCAAGACCGAATGAGCTGATCCCATAAATAATACCGAAGTTAATGGCTTTGGCTTGTCGGCGAACAATAGGGTCCATTCCTTCTATTGGCACACCGAAAACTTCTGATGCCGTCATTGCATGAATATCAATGCCGTCATTAAAGGCTTTTTTCAAACTATCTAATTCAGCGATATGTGCCAGTAATCTGAGCTCAATCTGACTATAATCAGCAGCAACAAGCTTATATCCTTGTTCCGGAATAAAAGCATTTCTGATTTTTCGACCTTCTTCAGTACGAATAGGAATATTCTGCAAGTTAGGGTCTGTTGAAGATAAGCGCCCGGTGGTAGTGGCCGCTAATGAATAAGACGTATGGATGCGTCCTGTATCCTTGTTAATGATATTTTGTAGTGCGTCAGTATAGGTGCTTTTCAGTTTCGCAAGGGCACGCCATTCTAAAACTTTCTCGGGTAATTCATGTCCGTCAGCGGCAAGTTTTTCTAATATATCAGCTCCGGTGGTATAGGCGCCTGTTTTACTTTTTTTACCACCCGGTATTGCCATTTCTTCAAAGAGAACTTCGCCAAGTTGTTTAGGGGAGGCGATATTAAAGGCATGACCTGCTAAATCATGGATAACACCTTCTAACTCAGAAAGTCTCACGGCAAATTCATTGGATAGGCGATTGAGCATATCTTTATCAACTTTAATGCCATTATGTTCCATATCAACAAGCACTGGAACGAGCGGTCGTTCTAATGTTTCATAGACGGTGACCATCTTTTCCTGAACAAGTCGCGGCTTAAGAAGACGATGTAAGCGGCCTGTGATATCCGCATCTTCAGCGGCATATTCGGTTGCTTTATCAATAGCAACTTTATCAAATGTTATTTGTTTTTTGCCCGTTCCGGCAATTTCTTTAAAGGGGATTGTGCTTAAATCAAGATGTACGCGAGCCAGTTCATCCATGTTGTGTTTATTGACGCCCGCATCTAACACATAAGATAAAAGCATAGTGTCATCAAATGGGGTAATTTCCACGTCATACTTTTTAAGAACAAGCGCATCATATTTCATGTTTTGCGCAATTTTTAATATTGCCGGATTTTTAAGTAATGGTTTTAATAATTCCAATGCCTCTTGCATTGGTATTTGATCGGGAATTGGCTCGGCACTGCTTTCCGATAATAAATCAACAGGTTCATCACTATGGTTTACGTGCGCTAATGGAATATAACACGCGTCACCGCTATTAATGGATAATGAAATTCCTACCAAATCAGCCGCCATTGCATTGGTTGATGTGGTTTCTGTATCAATAGTTATCTGTCTGGCATTCTCAGCCAGTTTAATCCAACGCTTTAAAGCCTCAATCGTTGTTACCGTTTCATATTTTACTTCTTTTGGCGCAGCGTCTTCTATGGGTGCGAACTCGGCAGAAACGTCAGGACCTAAATGAGTAAGTATCCGTGTTTGAAGACTTCTGAAGTTTTGCTCTTCTAAAAAAGGAAGTACTTTATCGGGATCAATATCACCAAGGGCAAAATCATCAATACTTGGTAGATCAGGTACATCTAAGGCTAAAGTTACAAGTTCTAAACTAAGCTTGGCTTGATCGGCAAATTCGATCAAATTTTCACGGCGCTTATTTTGCTTAATTTCACCAGCCCGTGCAAGAAGCGTATCAAGATCACCAAACTCAGATAATAAGAGAGCCGCCGTTTTAACACCAATGCCGGGAACGCCAGGGATATTATCGGCGCTATCACCCGCCAGAGCTTGAATTTCAATGACTTTTTCTGGTCCTAATCCAAATTTTTCGGTGACTTCTTCAATGCCAATATGGCGGTTTTTCATCGTATCAAGCATTCTGACATCATCACTTACCAATTGCATCAGGTCCTTATCGGTTGAAACAATTGTTACTTTACTGCCATTACTTTCAGCTTGCTTGGCATAGGTGGCAATAATATCGTCGGCCTCATAACCTGCTAATTGAATGGAAGGCAGATTAAAAGCTTCGACAGCGTCATGAATGATTTTGAATTGCGGTATTAGATCGTCTGGCGCTGGTGGGCGGTGGGCTTTATATTCAGGGTAAATATCATTACGAAATGTTTTTTTGCCAGCATCAAAAATGACCGCGAGATGACTTGGTCGTTCACTATCATCCAAATCACGTAATAATTTAAAAAGCATATTACAAAATCCAGAAACCGCGTTTACGGGAGTACCGTCAGGACGGTTGAGTGGCCTGATGGCGTGATACGCTCGAAAAATAAAACTTGATCCGTCAATAAGATATAGATGATTGCCGTTTGACATGCTTTTTATGTTCCATTTTTTTATATAATAGCCAGATTATTCATTGACCCGTAGACTAGCGAGTGATACCGAATAAGCAAGCTCATATTGGATCATATAACATGACAGATCAAGAACTCGCGATAAAAATTCGTGGCCTTAAAAAAACTTACGCAGCAGATGGGGCGTCAAAACCGAAAGAAGCACTCAAAGGAGTAGACCTTTCTATACCGCGTGGCTCTATATTTGGATTACTAGGGCCAAATGGTGCTGGTAAATCAACAACAATAAATATCATCGCTGGTATTGTAGATAAAACGGCAGGGTCAGTTGAGGTTTGGGGCTTTGATATTGATAAAGATATTCGAAATGCCAAAGCAAACATTGGTATAGTGCCGCAAGAAATTAATTTTGATGTTTATTTTACGCCTTATGAAATGTTGGAACTTTACGCCGGACTATATGGCATTCCAAAAAACGAAAGAAGGTCCGATGAAATATTGGAAGCGATGCGTCTTGTTGAGCAGCGCGATGCGTATACACGCTTTTTGTCAGGAGGAATGAAACGCAGGCTTCTTGTTGGTAAAGCAATGGTTCATAATCCTCCGATACTGGTTCTTGACGAACCGACCGCCGGGGTTGACGTGGAATTAAGACAGCATATTTGGCAATATGTTCGAGAATTGAATGAAAAGGGTGTAACCATTGTACTTACAACTCATTATTTGGAAGAAGCCGAAGAACTGTGTGATGAAATAGCCATAATTAATCACGGTGAACTTGTGATATGTGAGAAAACGCCAAATTTATTGAAACAACTTGATGAAAAGATGGTGGTAATAACGCCTGTTAATGTCATCAATAAAGTACCTCAGGTTTTAAGCGACATCGGTGGAAAGCTGAATGAAGAGGGTGATATTGTTATACATTTTAGCCCGAGCAGCATTACTGTCGGTGAAATTCTCAAAAAAGTTTCTGAGACAGATATTGAAATTGCCGACTTAAAGACGGAAGAAAGTGATCTGGAGGATATTTTCTTACAGCTTACCAAAACGATCGAGACGTAATCATGACTGTTACACACGATTTTGATGTACTTGTAATAGGAAGCGGCGCCGCGGGATTAAGTTTAGCTTTGCACGTGGCGGATCATGCTTCTGTTGCCGTGCTTTCAAAAAATAAACTTTCCAGTGGCAGTACGTCTTGGGCCCAAGGTGGCATTGCTGCCGTGCTTGATGATCGCGATACTAAAGAATCTCATATTGAAGATACGTTAAATGCTGGTGGTGGCCTATGTGAATATGATGCTGTTAAATTCGTCGTTGATCAGGGAAAAGAAGCGATTAATTGGCTTATTGAAAATGGCGCAGATTTTACAAAAGAAAGTAGAGAAGATAAGCAAAAAGCCGTTGAAGGGGATTATCATTTAACCAAAGAGGGCGGCCATTCTTTCCGACGCGTTATCCACAGTGCGGATGCCACCGGTAAAGAAGTGCAAATTTCACTTGAGAAAAAAGTAAAGGCGCATCCGAATATCACACTTTTTGAAAATCATATGGCCGTTGATCTTATTAGTAATGATCGCCGTAATATCAAGACGCAAAAATGTGTTGGCGCTTATATTCTTGATACCAAAAACGGAAAAGTCGAAGTTTTTCGCGCAAAATCGACGGTGATTGCAACAGGCGGCGCCAGTCGAGCATATCTTTATACATCAAATCCTGATGGTTCAACCGGAGACGGTATTGCGATGGCTTGGCGTATGGGCTGTCGGGTAGCCAATATGGAATTTAATCAATTTCACCCAACATGCCTTTATCACCCAGAGGCGCGCACTTTCTTATTAACAGAAGCTTTAAGAGGTGAGGGTGCTTATCTGCGTCTTCCAAACGGTGATCGGTTTATGGACCGGTTTGATAAGCGTGCGGAACTTGCCCCTCGCGATATTGTTGCCCATGCGATTGATCATGAAATGAAACGTTTGGGGGTTGAATGTCTTTATTTAGATATTTCACATAAAAATGATGAATTTATCATGGAACATTTTCCAACCATATATAAAAGATGTCTTAAGTTAGGGTTTGATTTAACAAAAGAACCTATCCCGATTGTTCCTGCGGCTCATTATACCTGCGGTGGTGTGATGACGGATTTAAAGGCGAGAACAGACGTTAAAAACCTTTATGCGATTGGGGAAGTTGCCCATACGGGACTTCATGGCGCGAACCGCATGGCCAGCAATTCTCTACTTGAATGTCTGGTTTTTGCTAATGCGGCCGGAAAAGATATTGTGAAGCTGATAAAAAAAGAAAAATTCAGTACAACAATCAAACCATGGGATGAGAGCAGGGTGGCTGATTCTGATGAAGAAGTGGTGGTCTCCCATAACTGGAACGAACTTAGACATTTCATGTGGGATTATGTTGGCATTGTAAGATCAACACGTCGTTTGCAGCGTGCGGCCAGACGCATCGAAATGTTAGCAGGTGAAATTCGTGAATATTACGGTGCTTTTAGAATTACGTCTGATCTTTTGGAGCTTAGAAATCTAGTCACGGTTTCTGACTTAATTGTTCATTCTGCACTACAAAGAACGGAAAGCCGTGGCTTACATCATACCTTGGATTTTCCAGATCGTGATCCTGACATGGATGGTCGCAATACGGTGTTAAAGCCCCCTCGAAAACCATTTAGTCGTTAATCATTGTACGAGCTTTATCAGCTTTTTATCAAAATGTTTTAAGACCTGACGTAATTCTTGTCCACGTTTTAAGATCTGTCCCTGACTGCCAATAATAGCATAGGCACCTTGCTTATGCCTTAGAGAGGGTGTTTTCGTAATGCGATAAATGGGGCGTTCACTTGCTTTTTGAAATACAGCAAAGACGGCTTCATCTTTTGATCCTGATATGGCGTAATCTTTCCAATGACCTGATGCGACCATTTTACCATAAATATTCAAAATGGCTTCAAATTCGGGTCTTTCAAAGAAAATATTGGCAACTTGGGCCTTGCTATGCTGGCTTGTGGAAAACGGAATTATTGTTGTTTGATCAGTCATTAACTTGAGTTTGCGTCCAGATTAAATTGATTGCAACAAAAAATGCCACAAAATGACCTTATTCTAAACCTAACTCCGCCTTAATTAAATTCTATACCTATAATTGTTAGTCCCTGCAGCCAGTTTTTTGAAATATTGCGAACCCTTTTCCCTCCCCTTCACCCAGCAATATGGAACGAACTGGCTGCTATTTTTTTGAAGCATGTAATTTAAAGCATGATATAACGAGAAAAATACAAAAGGGAATTTTCTATGAAATTATATGAATTAGTTGGTCGTGATTCTGAAAAAGGGTTTAGCCCGTTTGCGTGGCGCATAAAAATGGCACTTGCTCATAAAGGTCTTAATTATGAAAGTGTTCCCTTACATTTTACAGAAATTAAAGAAACACTTACATTCGCAGACAGCAAAACCGTTCCCGTTTTAATCGACGGCGAAAATTCAATTTCAGATAGTTGGAATATCGCCTGTTATTTGGAGGAATATTATTCAGAAAGGTCAAGCTTATTTGAAGGTGAAAAAGGGAAGGCCGCTGCCCAGTTAATGGGTCATCAATTGGCACGTCCATTATTAATGCCGTTATTTAGAGTTTTGGTTTCTGATATTTATAATGTGATTGATGAATGTGATAAAGATTACTTCAGAGAAACAAGAGAGCCGCGCATTGGCTGTAAAATTGAAGAAGCGGCCAAAGATTATGATCAGGCATTAAAAACGTTTCAAACAAATCTTTTACCCTATCAAGACTATTTCAATCAGAATGATTTCTTAAGTGGTCAAAGTGCGGCCTATAGTGATTATATTTTATATGGCATTTTTCTTTGGGCCAGAGCCACCAGTGGTAAAATATTAATCGAAGATGATAGTTCAGTAAATCTATGGATCAAAAGAATGGACGGGCTCTTTAATGGTCTTGGCGGATCTGTTTCTTTGATAAAATAAGTCATTTTTTATTACTTTCCCTCTTGAAAAGCATTCAGAACATTCCATATCTGATCTATTAAGAAAAATTCAAACGGGAATAGAAAAAATGACAACTGAAAAAATGGGTTTTGAGGCGGAAGTCTCACGTCTGCTCCATATGATGGTCCACTCTGTTTATAGTGACAGAGAAATATTTTTACGTGAATTAATTTCAAACGCATCTGATGCTTGTGACAAACTTCGTTACGAAGGATTGACCAATAGTGATTTGCTCAAAGATTCGGGCGATTTTACCATCGATATTCGCCTTGATAAAGAGAGCAAAACATTAACGGTTTCCGATAATGGTATCGGAATGAACCGTGAAGACCTTATATCACATTTAGGAACAATTGCCCGTAGTGGGACGTCCTCATTTATGGAAAATATTTCCGGGGATGAGAAAAAAGATGTGAATTTAATCGGCCAATTTGGCGTTGGGTTTTATTCTGTTTTTATGGTTGCGGATAAAGTCGAAGTGCTTAGCCGCAAAGCCGGTGAAGAAAAAGCGTACCTTTGGTCTTCGGATGGTATTGGCGAATATACCATTTCTGAAGCGGAAAAAGTAGGAAACGGAACGTCAATTATGCTTCATATTAAAGATGAGGCAGATGAGTTTATAGAAATACACCGCCTTAAGAATATTATCAAAACGTATAGTGACCATGTCACCATTCCTATTACGATGATCAGCAAGTCAGAAGAAGACGGTGCTGAAGATGAAGAAACAAGTGAACGTGTGAATGATGGAACGGCACTTTGGGCAAGATCAAAATCGGATATTACCGAAGAACAATATAAAGAATTTTTCCATCATGTTGCGCATGCTTATGATGATCCTGGAATGACAATTCATTACCGCGCTGAAGGCAAAATTGAATATACTGTGATGTTATTTATACCTAGTCAGCAGCCAATGGACTTGTTTGACCCTGCTCGTAAAACAAAAGTAAAATTATACGTAAAGCGTGTATTTATAACGGATGATTGTGAAGACATTCTTCCAGGATATTTACGCTTTATGCGCGGCGTGGTAGATAGCGAAGATCTTCCCTTAAATATTAGCCGTGAAATGCTGCAAAATAATCCAGTGATGTCTAGTATTTCCAATGCAGTGACAAAACGTATTCTGTCGGAATTAGAGAAGAAAGCGAAAAAGGATAAAGACGGCTATAATCAATTCTGGGAAACGTTTGGCCCAGTCCTTAAAGAGGGTATTTATGAAGATTTCGCAAGACGGGATCAAATTTTAAAAATGTCACGCTTTTATTCAACGGCAGGTGATGAATTAACATCACTAGATGATTATGTGTCCCGGATGAATGATGGCCAAGATACGATTTACTATATTACGGCCGATTCATTAGAAGCCGCGAAGAGATCACCGCAACTAGAAGGGTTTAAAGCAAAAGATATTGAAGTTATCTATTTTACCGATCCTGTTGATGAGTTTTGGCTGCAAATGATTCCAGAATTTGACGGCAAAAAGCTTGCATCCGTGACGCGAGGCTCTGCAGATCTTGATGATAAAAAAGAAGATGACAATGAGGAAGAAAAAAGTCCTGAGCTTGAGGCGCTTCTTTCTGTTCTTAAAACGAACCTTGGTGAAACTGTGAAGGATGTCAGAAAATCAAATCGTTTGACGGATAGTGCTGTGTGTCTAGTAGCCGATGATAATGACATGGACATGCATATGGAACGTATCCTCAAAATGCATAACAAATTAGATGGTGCCGCAAGTGCAAGGGTCATGGAAATTAATGCTGACAATGACTTAATTAAAGCACTTTCTAAAGCAGCCACAAAAAAAGGATCTGTCGATTTATTAAAGGATGCGTCACAAATGCTCCTTGACCAGGCTAAAATTATGGAAGGAGACCTTCCTGATGATCCTGTTGCATTCGCCAGCAGGCTTTCAAAAGTGATGGAAGCCAGTTTTAAATAATTTTAAAGCCGTTTGTTAATTCAAACGGCTTTTTTCTCAAAATAAATAAAAATCTTCCAATCTGGTAACTTCTTATTTATGAATAGCGAGTATTATTGTTTTTTTTAATAGTGCCCGGAGCTTTTTGTGTCAGACTTTTCTAATTATTCCCGTTCTTCGTCTGATAATAAAATATCCGTTACAGATGTTATGAGGTTTAGTTATACTTATTTCGTCGATAACTTTTCTCTTTTCGTAAAACTTTCCATTGTGCCGATGTTACTGTGGATCTTGCTTAATGTCTCTGCTGAGGTATTATTGAATGAATATGGTATTGCGTTTAATCACCTCATTCCGCGTGCTTTTGTTTCGGCATCATTTGCACTTGTATGGTACCGTAAGTTTTTATTAGGTATGGAGCAAGAATCTTACGGGAAACTCTATACTCATTTAAAATCGAGACGGACTTTTAGTATCGCATCAATTCTTAAATCCATTTTAAGAGTGGTCATTATAGCAATGGTGATTTTAGTTCCAACGCTGATGGTATCTCTCGCTGCAGTGGTATATCAAATTTCTCAAGGTGTAACGATCACTAATGAAATGTTGGAACAATTGGTACAAATAACGACGTTTATTGTATTATTGACTGTTTCACCGATTTTAATACGATTTTCTTTTTATTCAGCGAGTATTGCATTAGGGCGCCGTCAAACGCGACTGCGTGATGTGTGGCGCAAAACCACTGGTTATACATGGAATTTATGGCATCTCGTAATTAGAGCTTTCTTACCTTTAAGTTTATATACATATGCGCTTAATGAAGGATTTTCTAAAATTGCAGAAAAATTTGAACTTTCTTATGTTGCCACAAGTCTTCTCATAAATATACCGTCTGCATTTATGGTCTTTATGATGTTAGCGATTGTAGTGGCGGCGAATGCGACCGCCTTTAAGCAAATTTTTGGCACAGGTGATAAAGAAAGAACATAAAAAAAGCCGGATCATTTGACCCGGCTTTTCATAAAGTTATTTTCTTTTACTTACTGTGAAGCAAGATTTCTAAGTACGTAATGTAAAATGCCGCCATTTTTGAAATATTCAACTTCATTTGCTGTATCAATCCGGCTCAAGACAACGATGTCTTTTGTTGCGCCGTCAGCATAAGTAATCTTAACATTTAAATCTTGTTGTGGCGCAATGCCGTCGGCGATACCAGAAATATCGAATGTTTCAGATCCTGTTAAACCAAGGCTCTCGCGATTGTCATCGCCTTTAAATTGTAAAGGAAGAACGCCCATACCGACGAGGTTAGAGCGGTGAATACGTTCAAAGCTTTCAACGATAACCGCTTTTACTCCAAGAAGATTGGTTCCTTTGGCGGCCCAGTCACGTGATGATCCGGTACCATATTCTTTGCCGCCGACAACCACGAGCGGTGTTCCTGCGTCTTGGTATTTCATGGAGGCATCATAGATGCTCATTTGTTCGCCAGTTGGAATATAGGTTGTAATGCCACCTTCTGTACTCGGGGCCATTAGGTTACGAAGACGCACATTGGCAAATGTGCCGCGCATCATTACTTGGTGATTACCGCGACGCGAACCGTATGAATTAAAATCAATGCGTTCTACACCATTCGCTGATAGATATTCTCCCGCTGGGCTGTCTGCTTTAATCGCGCCTGCTGGGGAAATATGATCGGTCGTGATACTATCACCTAGAAGTGCGAGTAAATTAGCGCCCTTAATGTCTGAGATATTACTTGTTTCCATGGTCATGCCTTGGAAATAAGGAGGGTGTTGAATATATGTGCTTGTATCATCCCATGCGTAAGTTTGACCTTCTGGGAATTTAATATCTTGCCATTGCTGAGTGCCCGTAAAGACGTCTTTATAACGCTCAACAAACATTTCGCGCGTAAGAGTGTTACGGATTGTTTCATCGATTTCAGCGTTTGTAGGCCACAAATCTTTTAAATAAACATCATTGCCGTTTTTATCCAGACCAATTACATCTTTTGTAATATCAATTTGCAATGTACCTGCAATTGCATAGGCCACGACAAGTGGCGGTGAAGCAAGATATGATGCTTTAAGATCTTGACTTACGCGACCTTCAAAATTGCGGTTACCTGATAATACGGACGCACAAATCATTTCATTGTCATTAATAGTTGTGCGCAAGTCTTCTGCGAGGGGACCAGAGTTACCAATACATGTTGTACAGCCATAACCCACCAGATCAAAGCCGAGAGCATCAAGATGTGGAGTAAGACCCGCTTTATCAAGATAATCTGTTACAACTTGTGATCCAGGTGCAAGAGAGGTTTTAACCCATGGTTTTGAATTAAGTCCAAGCTCATTTGCTTTCTTAGCAACAAGACCAGCCGCCATCATTACACTTGGATTTGATGTATTGGTACAAGATGTAATCGCAGCGATCATTACGTCACCATGATGAAGTTCGTAATCTTGACCTTCTACCGCGAAGCCTGTATCTTTTTCAGCGGCTTTCCCACGCTCTTTAAGAACTTCATTAAACGCATTCGTCGCATTGCTAAGAGAAACACGATCTTGCGGGCGACTAGGGCCAGAAAGACTTGGTTCGACCTTTGAAATATCAAGTTCAAGACCAGATGTATATTCTGGATCAGGCGTATTTTTATCGCGCCACATGCCTTGTTCTTTGGCATAAGATTCTACCAATGAGATAGTATCTTCATCACGACCTGTGAATTCTAGGTAATCAAGTGTAGCCTGTGACACTGGGAAGAAACCACATGTCGCACCATATTCAGGAGCCATATTGGCGATGGTTGCTTGATCGGCAAGTGTCATTTGGTCAAGACCGTTACCGTAAAATTCTACGAATTTACCAACAACACCATGTTTACGGAGCATCTCTACCACCGTCAGAACAATATCTGTCGCTGTGATGCCCTCGCGTGCTTTACCAGTTAGTTTGAAACCAACAACTTCAGGGATTAACATTGAAACAGGTTGGCCGAGCATCGCTGCTTCTGCTTCGATACCCCCTACACCCCAACCGAGAACGGCAAGACCGTTAATCATTGTCGTATGGCTATCTGTACCCACACAGGTATCTGGGAAAGCAACCGTTTTACCGTCTACATCTTCGGTCCAAACTGTTTTCGCGATATATTCAAGATTAACCTGATGACAGATACCTGTTCCAGGGGGAACAGCGGAAAAATTATCAAAACTATTCTGCCCCCATCTTAGGAATTGATAGCGTTCATTGTTACGTAACATTTCAAGACCGACGTTCTTTTGAAAAGCGCTATTATCACCGAAGTTATCAACCATCACACTATGGTCAATTACAAGATCAACCGGGCTTAAAGGATTAATTTGATCTGGACTGCCACCGAGGTTTTCCACGGCATTTCTCATCGCAGCTAAATCCACCACTGCAGGTACGCCAGTGAAATCTTGCATTAAGACGCGTGCTGGGCGATATTGAATTTCGCGGTTCATGCGTTTTTCTTTTTGCCAGTCTACGATTGCCTGCACGTCTTCTGTTGATACCGTTACGCCATCTTCAAATCTAAGAAGATTTTCAAGAAGCACTTTCATAGAATAAGGAAGGCGTGAAATGTCGCCTAATTGCTTTTCTGCTTCTTGGAGAGAATAATATGAATATTCTTTGTCGCCCACGTTAAGTGTGCGGCATGTTTTCAGGGTATCTTGACCAACGGTTGCCACGGAATTTAACTCCTCATAATTTTCATTGAATTTTCTTAAGGCTCTTTTGACTGAAAACGACTAATTTTTCAAGGAAAATCCAACCAAAAACGGCGCGGATTGTATAAATTAAGGCGATACAGCCTTTATTTGTCAGAAAAAGACCTTATTCGTGCCAAAGAATCACCAAACCTGATTTTTATATTTGTCGTCAGTTATGAATGATGAGGAAATATGATGATTAAGAGAAAAAACTCAAAACATGAAATTTTAAACCGATTTCTTAATATGAAATTTATAATGATTACGTTAATGGTTGCGACTTTTATGATGTTTGCATTTGGTTCAGCGACGAACATTGAAGGAAGTGAAATAACATCCATCATGGTTGGCGCAAGTCTTTTTGCATTGGCCAGTGCTATGCTGTTGAAGGCTGGAGAGATATCAAAGAAACTTTATAGATAAGTTATAGAATAGAATACTATTAGATTTATTCTGGGCTTCTCACTTTCCCAATATGCTGCTATAGCTTCTTATGTACATGTGATGTAAGAAAAATAAGCAGAACTAAGTGATCATGAATAATAATTATTCAGCAACCAATTTAAGCGTAAGAAGAAGTGAAAAAAAGATTTTTGAAAATCTCTCTTTTTCTCTGACTTCAGGCAAATTACTTAAGCTTATAGGACCGAATGGGTCAGGAAAGTCAACTCTGCTAAAGGCCCTCATTGGATTGATAGAGCCTGAGACGGGCGATGTAATTTTCGACCAAGAATCCGTCCTCATGGATCAAGAATGGATAAGCGAGAATATCTGCTACTTAGGGCATAAAAACACTTTAAAACGTGAATTCACAGTGATTGAGAATTTACACTTTTGGACGAAAATCTGGGGAACACTTGATCAAATTGATCATTCTCTCAAGTTAATGGGGATAGAATATGTACGTGACACCCCCGTTAGATATTTATCTTCCGGACAAACAAGGCGGGCCGCATTGGCGCGATCAATATGCCATCCGGGGTCTATTTGGCTTTTTGATGAACCGACCGTTGGTTTAGATGAAGAAGGGCTTTCTTTATTATCAATTACAATGAAATCGCATCTTGATATGGGCGGAATTATTATATGTGCCACGCATGTAAATTTAGGGATCGATCAAAAATATATAACAGTATTAAATCTTGCAGATTTTTCATTACAATCTAATTTTGAAAAGCGAGGGTGGTAATGTTCTCTCTTTTTAAAATTATTACCTTACGGGATATAAAAATTAGCTGGGCAGGCGGCAGTACCAGCAGCATGGTAGTTGCTTTTTTTATTATTGTTGTGACGTTATTTCCACTTGGTGTCGGACCCGAACTTAATATGCTTAGTCGTATTTCGGTTGGCGTCATTTGGGTTGCTGCGCTTTTAGCGTGCCTTCTATCTCTTGATCGAATTTTTCAAGCAGACTTCGAAGACGGCACATTAGATCAATATGCATTATGCCCATTATCACTGGAGTGGTTAGTGCTCGCTAAAGCATTAGCGCATTGGCTTACAACTTCGCTACCTTTAATATTAATAACCCCGCTTTTAGGCATTCTATTGAATATGGATGATGCGGCTTATTGGCCGTTGATTTATGCAATGTTACTTGGAACACCAGCGCTGTCATTAATAGGTACGATTGGTGCATCATTAACGGTATCTTTGAAAAGAGGCGGCGTCTTGCTTTCATTGCTTATTTTACCACTTTATGTACCAGTTCTTATTTTTGGTGTAATGAGCGTCGAAGCCATGACAATTGGTAATGGTGGTTATACAACCTTAATGATATTGGGCGCTGTTACTTTATTTAGTATCGCGATCACCCCTTGGGCCGCCGCCGCCGCAATTCGTTTGGCTTTAGACTAAAGTAAACGGCTATGAATTCTTACTTTGATAAGTCATAGCCGTTTAATTGATCTACCAGGTGATTTGTTCAACATTTTCGAATGTTATTGAACCACCATCTTCAAATTCAATTGATCCGGCGCTATCTTCTGATAATAACATCACGCCTGCATCTATATCTGACGATTCGATAACATGCCCTTCATCAAGATTAAGCGTCCAGCCATCTTGTTGGTCCAGACCACTAAAACCTTGTAATTGGATGCTATCACTCCATCCTTCACCACCATCAACCGTGTCATTGCCTTGATTAGCAAGAAACACAAGATGATCATCACCATCGCCGCCACGTAAGTTATCATTACCGGTGCCCCCGATGATCACATCATCGCCGGCTGATCCGGTGATGGTATCATGACCACTGCCGCCATCGATATGTTCGATATCGGTGAGGGTGGTTTCAGAGAAATCCATGTTATTGTTTGAACCGTCGCCGGCAATGGTCACGCCGCTGTTGCCATCTGCGGAAATCTCTTCAACGCTATCGGCCGGATTAAAGTGTGTGTTAATGCCGATGGTGACATTGTCTTCGGTTGCAACGATGGTATCGGTGCCTTCACCGCCATCGAAATCATCGAAGCCATCGCCCTGACTGATTTCAAAACGGTCATCACCGCCGCCGCCACGTAAATTGTCATTACCGGTGCCACCTACTATGACATCGTCACCGCCATTACCATTAATCGTATCATGTCCGGCATTTCCTGTGATATAATCAGCTTCTTCAGATCCATTTAAAGTATTATTTCCTGAACTACCGTCAATGGCATTCAGTTCATCGATAATATCTACTTTTATATTATCTAATAATGTCCCTAAAGAATTCGAATCTGTTGCCTGGAATTCAAGCCGTGCACTATCGCCATCAGCACTTACCTCATAGCTATGGTTTTCCCAACCAAAGCTATCGCCTGGTACAATTGTGTCAATTAATTCACCGTCCCAATAGACCTCAACGGCTGAATCTTCTCCGCCTCTTCCACCACGGGCGGAATGATCAAAGCTAATTTCGATAACTTGGCCAGGTGATGTGTCAAAATCCTTGTATAGTTTATTTTGATCACCACTATCGGCTTCTAGTTCAATAATAACATTGGAGCTATCTGAACCACCATAAGTCGTTTCTTTTCCAACTTCAATTTTACCACCATCATTATCGGTATACCAGCCGTCCAATCCTTCATCAATTTGACCCCAGCTACCTGAAAATGCCGCATCTTCAACATCTGTTAAACCAAAACCTGCTTCGGCCTCTGCGGCTTCCTTCGCGGCAGCTTCCTCAGCGGCGGCTTTTTCTTCAGCTTCTTTTGCAGCGGCTTCCTCAGCGGCGGCTTTTTCTTCAGCTTCTTTTGCAGCGGTTTCCTCAGCGACAGCTTTTTCTTCAGCTTCTTTCGCGGCAGCCTCCTCAGCGGCAGTTTTTTCTTCGGCTTCTTCTGTGACTTCTTTTACAACTGCTTCGCGCTCATCATTACTTTGTGGGTTCGAAGCTTTACTTTGTGGCGTGGAACGCGCCTGCAATGTTTCAGGTTGTTGCTCAGGATTATTTTGAATTCCTGTATTATCATTTTGAGGAGAAGTTAAATCAATTTCTTCACTTGCACGACCGGAGGACAGAGGTTCTTCTTGTTGCCGTTCCTCAACCGATTGCTTAGTCACCCTGTTTGAAGTGGTTTCTTGATTACTTTGTTCTTCTGAGGATTGTTTATTTTGTGGTGTACGACCTACACTTTTTGCCTCTTCAGAACTAAATCGTTCTTGGTTTTGAGGAGATGATGAGCTTTCGCCTGACTTTGCTTCGCCACGTGAATGATTCATTTGTATATTTGATCTGGTTTGAGTGTCTTCAGGTTCATCATTCTGTTTACTAAAATAATTGGAAAGACGATCATGATTCTCGCTGGTCTCATCTGACCGATCTGATTCATAAATACGAATATCGTCGCCATTTTTATCAAGTAAATCTTCTGAATTTTTTTGATGGTTTTCTTTTGCCATTAGTACACCTCTACCTAACGTAGGTTAGAATTTATATAAAACTACAGGCAACAGCTACATTAATAATATAAATATACCGTTACTTTTTATGGTTATTAAAAAGTAAACAATTATTCTAATGAATTGATTTCAAGGCATATTATTTTTCAAGTTTGATGAGAAATTTTTATTTTACCAAATTATTAATAATCTTTGACATTTTTTGAGCGTCGGTACTATCAAGCTTTTCAAGGGCATTAACCATTCCGCACAATTCGGGCTGTTTTTTATTTTGTCCCGCTTTACATTTACCTTCCAATTTAGTGATCTCAATTTCGATGCCGACGATGCCATTAATTTGTTGAGCGACAAATTTTTCAGGTGCATCTGATACTTTCCAAGGAACGTCTTCAATTTTTTCATTTTGATCCGTTAATTCGTCAAGGTGATGTCTTATCCAATCGGGATCTTCTATTATTTTTAAATTTCCATAAGCATGAACAACAAAGTAATTCCAAGTTGGGACTTCTTTGTGGTGCTCTTGTTTCGAAGGATACCAATTTGGTGAAATATAATGGTGAGGACCCTGAAAAATAACTAAGATATTATCAGTTTCTTTAATTGTTTTCCATAGAGGGTTGCCCTTAGAAATATGAGCACAAAGCGTGTTATTATCTCTTAAAAAAAAGGGTAGGTGATTGGCGTTTATTTCGCCGTTTTCCAATGTCACTAAAGTGCCGAAGGAATGTGACCGGATAAGATCGTGCAAAACGTCTTCACGTTCTTCTTTAAATAAGGGCGGTTGATACATCGTTTATACTCCAAAGTCATGATAACAAAATATAACGATATAATTCTATTCCGCCAAGTGTGTCGGGTCCGTCTCATCAATAACTTTTTTAAGAAATTGTGGCATATAAGGATGCAAACGCATTAATTGACGACCAACAATCGGTAATCGCCTTCTCAATTTCTGCATTTTCGTTTTAACCCAATGACTTTCAGAAACGAGAATGCTAAGGCCGATAAGGGCAACGATTTGTCCAATAGGAATAGGAATCGGCGCGGTAATAATGCCGACGATAAGCATTATCCAACCGATGAGTAGTTTCAAGGGTCTTTTGATCGTTTTTAAGCCCATAATCTTTTAACTTTGTTTCCTATTATTTGTTCTGAATAGTTTATATAGTAAAAGTTAAGAAAATAAGAAGGTCTAATTGTGGCATCATGTCGATTTTTTTCACTATTTCTTGATTATGAGCCCTGAAAAGGATAGATCAAACCTATGCATAAGTTCGCGAATCCAGCCCGTTTTTTACGGATCAGCAAAATGATAACGCCGTGGTGTTTTTTTCTCACGGTGATTTCGCTGGTTGTGGGTTTGTATTGGGGATTATTTATCGCACCGGAAGACTATCAAATGGGTAGCGCTTATAGAATAATATTTGTGCATGTGCCGTCTTCTTATATGTCAATGTTTGCATACGGCTTTATGGCTCTTGCAAGTGCCGTTGGTATTATATGGAAGCATCCTTTGGCGGATCAGTCTGCACGTGCGGCTGCCCCAATTGGTGCTGGTTTTACCGCACTTGCTTTGTTTACTGGCAGCCTTTGGGGCAAACCTATGTGGGGCACATACTGGATTTGGGATGCGCGCTTAACTTCGGAACTGGTTTTATTATTTCTCTATTTCGGATACATGGCCGTTTGGGACGCAATAGAGGATAGTGCAAAAGCAGCACGAGTAGCAGCAATCGTTGCTCTGGTTGGTGCCGTTAATTTGCCGATTATAAAGTTTTCCGTTGACTGGTGGAATACGCTTCATCAACCGGCGAGTATTATGAAATCAGGCGGAAGCAGTATCCATCCTGACATGCTTTGGCCGCTTCTTATTTGTATTTTTGCCTTTAATCTTTATTTTATCACGGTGGTACTATGGCGTATTCAAAGTTTAATTTTAAGACGTCAAATTAGAGGATTACAGATGCGAAAAGCAGAGAGGGGCGGCGATCATGGGTGAATATTCATTTTTCGTTTGGCCAAGCTATGGCGCGGTTGTTATAATTCTTGTCGTAATTGGGATCCAAAGTTGGCTTTCAAAACGTAAAGATGAGAAAGAATTAGAAATATTAAGTCGTAAAATTGAAGAATTAAGCGATCAGGAATAAAAATATGTCCACACCAACAAATTCGCGTGCTGCGAAGCGAAAAAAGAAACGGTTCTATCTTGTTTTAACAAGTATGACAATTTTAGCGCTTGCGGTTGGCCTCGTTTTAACAGCTTTACAAGATAATATTAGTTTGTTTCTCGACCCGACAGAGCTTAAAGAACGCCAAATTGCTGAAGGACAGCGTATTCGTCTTGGTGGTCTTGTAGCCGAAGAGAGCTTTAAAAAAGATGATGACGGATTAACATATCATTTTGATATCACCGATGGCGCTGAAACAGTGAGCGTTGTTTATAAAGGGTCACTACCTGATCTTTTCCGTGAAGGGCAAGGGGTAGTTGTTGAAGGACAAGTCGGTGGTCCAGGAATATTCCACGCCAACAGAGCGCTCGCAAAGCATGATGAAAATTATATGCCAAAAGAAGTCGTCGATAGCCTCAAAAAACGGGGCGTATTCCGACATGCTGAAGAAGAAGAAAGTATATGATTGCTGAGCTAGGTCATTTTGCCCTGATACTTGCTTGTTCATTATCGGTTATTCAAGGCGTTTTTCCACTTTATGGATCCATCAATGGTAATGGCAGAATGATGGCCATTTCATTGCCGGCTGCATATGGTCAGTTTTTATTTGTATCATTTGCGTTTGCCGCATTAATGTATTCGTTTATTGTATCCGATTTTTCAGTGGCTAACGTTGCGACCAATTCCCATACTTTAAAGCCTATGCTTTATAAAGTATCAGCCACGTGGGGGAATCATGAAGGGTCAATTTTATTTTGGGCGTTAATATTGGCTCTTTTTGGCGCAATGGTGGCCTTTTTTGGGCGCAATTTACCGCGCAAATTTCATGTAACAGTTTTAAGCGTGCAGGCGTTTGTTGGTCTTGGTTTTTATTTATTTTTATTACTTACTTCTAACCCGTTTGAACGCATTTTTCCATTTCCAAATGAAGGAAATGGTCTTAATCCGCTTTTACAAGACCCGGGATTGGCGTTTCATCCGCCGCTTTTATATCTTGGCTACGTAGGATTGTCGGTAACTTTTTCATTTGCTGTCGCCGCCTTAATCGAAGGGCGTGTTGATGCCGCATGGGCAAGATGGGTTCGCCCATGGACATTACTTGCGTGGTGTTTTTTAACTGCTGGATTAACGCTCGGTTCTTGGTGGGCATATTATGAACTTGGTTGGGGTGGTTGGTGGTTTTGGGATCCTGTTGAAAACGCGGCCTTTATGCCGTGGCTCGTTGCAACTGGATTACTGCATTCGGCCATTGTTGTTGAAAAACGGGATACCTTAAAAGCGTGGACCATATTGCTTGCTATTATTGCCTTCTCATTTAGTTTGCTTGGTACCTTTATTGTGCGAAGTGGTGTTTTAACGTCTGTTCATGCTTTTGCAACTGATCCGGAGCGCGGGGTATTTATTCTATTATTCTTGTTTCTTGTTATTGGCGGCAGTCTATTTTTATTCGCACTTCGCGCGGATAAATTACAGCCGGGTGGCTTATTTGCACCGATTAGCCGTGAGAGTATGTTGATTATAAATAATCTACTTCTTTCAGTATCTGCGCTCGTGGTGATGTTTGGCACACTTTATCCTTTGCTTCGTGATGCACTTACCGGTGAAAAAATTACTGTTGGACCACCATTCTTTAATATGGCGTTTGGATCATTAATGATCCCCTTAATTATTGTTATGGCCTTGGGGCCTATGGCCAATTGGAAACGAGCTGACCTCATGGGGATTTTGTCCCGTTTAAAATTTATGATGGTGGTATCCTTAGTGGCGACCCTTGCTTTTTATTATATGGCTGGGGGCGGTGCGATTATGGCTGCCGTTTGGCTTGGCCTTGGCATGTGGTTGCTGTTTTCAACGCTTTACGAATGGTCAGAACGTATCAAATTATTTAAAGGGGGGGCATTAAAACGTATTCTCCGGCAGCCACGAGCATCAATGGGTATGACATTTGGGCATTTGGGGCTTGCGATTGCAGTTTTAGGTATGGCAGCAACATCATATTGGGATAGCGAATATCAAGGTATTATGGGGTATGGCGATAAAGCAACTATTGCTGGATACGAGGTCACTTTAAATAGCACCGACGGTATTATCGGCCCTAATTATACGGCCGTAAGTGCCTCTTTCGATGTGAATAAGGATGGACAAAAAGTCACAACATTAGAACCAGAGGCACGTGTATATATGACACCACCCATGCCTACTACTGAAGCCGCGATTTTAAGCACATTTTTAGGTGATTTGTTTGTTGTAATTGGCGAAGCAAATAGTGAAAACTATGATTTATGGGCCGTAAGATTATATTTTAAACCCCTACAAGCTTGGCTTTGGACTGGTGTGGCTATTATGGTTCTAGGCGGGTTTATTTCTCTTTCTGACCGTCGTTTTAGAACCGGTACAATTAAGGGGAAAAAGTAAATGAAATTAAAAGCGTTTTTTCCTTTTTTAATTTTTTGCGTTATTTCAATCGCCTTATATGTTGGGTTAAGCTTAAATCCTGGCGAAATACCGTCTGAATTTATTGATGACCCTATCCCTGAATTCTCCCTTCCTGTTGTAGGGGGAGAGGAGGTTGGCTTAACAACCGCTGATTTAAAAAACGAAGAAGGCGTAGTTCTAGTGAATTTTTTTGCTTCCTGGTGTGCGCCCTGTTACGTGGAACATCCCTTTTTAATGGAACTTCAAAAGCGTGGTTATAAGATTTACGGCGTTGCTTATAAAGATAAGGCCCATGCGACTAATCGATTTTTGAAAGAACAAGGCAATCCTTATTTTGATACAGCCGCTGATAATGACGGTAGAGTGGCCATTGAATGGGGCGTTTATGGCTTTCCTGAAACCTTTATCATAAAAGATGGAGTTATTCGCCATAAACACGCTGGTCCCATTATGGAAATGCAGTTTGAAGATGAATTTATGCCAATTTTAGAAAGTATTAGCAAATGAACAAAATAATGATTGTTATATTTTGGTTGTTGATGGGCACAAGTGCATTTGCTGTTGGTGTCGATGAAAAGCGCTTGTCTGATCCTGCAGAAGAAGCGCGAGCACAAGAAATAATGAAGCAGCTGCGTTGTCTTGTATGTCAAAACCAATCAATCGTTGATAGCGATGCGGGCCTAGCGAAAGATATCAGAATCATTGTGCGTGAACGCATTCTAGCTGGTGATACGGATCAACAAGTACTCACCTTTATGACGGAACGTTATGGCGATTGGGTATTATTAAAACCGCCCTTTGATGGTGCAACCATCATTTTATGGCTCTCACCTTTATTATTGCTTGGGGTTGGATTTATCATAATCATTAGAAATCAACGTAATCGTAAAATGGCAACATCAGCACCATTATCTGACGAAGAACAAAAACGCATTGCTCAATTATTAAATGAAAATGGGGATAATTGATGTATATTTTTGTTCTCATTATTTTCAGTATTATTGCCATTTTGTTTGTTTTGCTTCCTTATTTGAAAGCGAAAGAGCCAGAAGGGTCAATAACACCTGATATTGATGTTTATAAAGCACAGTTAGATGAGTTAAATAATGATTTAAAAAGCGGCATAATTGACGAAGAAGAAGCGTCACGAACAAAAGTTGAAATTGAACGCCGTATCCTTAAAGCTGCTGACGGACGGTCAGATGTTTCACCGCTTGAAAAACCAAATAATTTATTATCTCTAGCGATGGTGGTGATCATCCTTTTTTCTGCCGCATTTTATGCGGTTATTGGGACCCCTGGCATGCCAGATTTCCCCATAGAAGAATTTAGAGAGCAAGAAATGCCGGAAGATAGAGCAGAGGCGCTTGCACAAACGGATGATTTAATAGCCAAAGTGAAAGCACGTCTCGCCACCAGTCCCGAGGAAGTTCAAGGGTGGGGATATCTCGCTAATCTTGAGATGAATAAAGGAAATTTCCAGCAAGCGGCCCAAGCATTATATCAAGCACATATTATTGCGCCGGATGTTTTTGACTATCAACTCATGTATGCTGAAGGCCTGATTATGGCATCAAATGAGAGGGTTACCCCAGCCGCAATGATCATATTAAACAAAGCAAGAAAAATGGCGCCCGAACACCCCGGACCACGTTATTATTTGGCACTTGCAGATTTTCAAGCAGGCGATGTCGAGGTTGCACATTCAGAATGGAAATCCATACAAGCCAATTTGGAGAGTAATGACCCAATGATGCCGCTTTTAAATGTTTGGATTAACCGTGCAGAAGTATCACTTGGTATCGCAGAGCCTCTCCCACAAACACGGGCTCCTTCGATTACAGCGGAACAAGCGGAAACCATTCAGAATATGAGCGCTGATGAGCAACAGGAATTAATCCGTCAAATGGTATTGCAACTTGCAATAAAACAAGAAGAAAACCCGACAAATATAGAGGGATGGATCAGGCTTTCCAGAGCATATATGGTGCTCGCTCAAAAGGACGAAGCAATAGCGGCTATACAGTCTGCTATAGAGAATGCACCCGACGGTCAAAAAGCGGCACTTGAAAAAGAACTGGAAAATTTAACTAAATTAGATTAAAATGTGATTCTAAATCTTAGAATAGTGGTATTTCCAGAAAGGCAGTAGGTCTTCTTGAATTAACTCAAAAAGTTATTATATGAGTTAAGTAGTATTTTTTTGGATAAGCGTAATGGAAATTAATTCACAGACACAGACATTAGTCTCTTTAACATCACTGCTTGATGCATCGCGTCAGCAACAACAACTGCGTGATGATCAGCTCGATAAGAAAATTGAAGAAGAAAAAGCACGCGATGCTCGGATTTCAACGCGCCAATCAGAGCGCCAAGAACTGATTCAGCAAAATCGGAATGCTCTGGAGAAAATTCAGGCGGATTTAAGAGAAAGAGATTTAGAGCGACTATATCAGGAATATGAGCCGACAGAAGTAACCAGTACCAATAGCGCAGGTAATAATGAGCCAATTAATATAAATTTCCGCGAAAGCATTTATGGAAACTCTAATGTGCCAGGACAACCAACTTTTGAAAGCCTCGGCCAAATCGTAAATTTTAAAATCTAATCTTCGTCGGCTTCTTCTATTTGATGCTTCATAATGATCGGCATTTGCGACATTGCGAATATAAAACTTAGTGGCATAAACACCCAAATTTTAGCAGAGATCCATTCGGCATTACTAAGATTACGCCACAGAACTTCATTCAATATTGCGCTAAAAGCAAAATAAAGGCCCCAATTGCGGCTCATTTTCATCCAAGCTATTTCCTCTACTGGCGGAAAACCTGCTTCCATCAAGGTTTTGATAAATGGCTTACCTTTGGCATATCCAGCGAGTAATGTTACGGAGAAGAAAGTATAAAGAATAGTCGGTTTGATTTTAATGAAGAGTTCGCTATCAAAATAGATTGTAAGCCCTCCGAAAACCCCAACGAGTGCCGCAGAAACCCAAAGCATTGTTGCAATTTTTTTTAAGAATATTTTAGAGCAAACCATTGATATGGCCATCGCGACCATGAAAACTCTAGTCGCAGGTATAATACCACCCATGCCATTCTCGTCAGAATATTGACCATTGGCATAAAAGAAAACAACAATAGGACCTAACTCAATGAGCAATTTAATCACTTGGTTCATATATATATCCTATTATATTTCTGCGCCGACGAGCATTTTTGAAAAGTCATTTGGATCAAACGCTTGAAGATCATCGATACTCTCACCGACACCAATCGCATGAATGGGCAGTTTGAATTTTTCTGCGCACGCTACTAATACACCGCCGCGCGCCGTGCCATCTAACTTTGTCATGATAAGGCCAGATACACCAGCAAGATCGATGAAAACTTCCGTTTGTAAAACGGCATTTTGCCCAGTGGTTGCATCTAATATAAGGACGGTATCATGCGGGGCATGTTCATCAAATTTTTTAATAACACGTACTATTTTTTTAAGCTCGTCCATTAAATAGCTTTTGTTTTGAAGCCGCCCTGCCGTATCGATAAGCAAAATATCCGTGTTCGACGTTTTTGCACTTTCAAGGGCATCATAAGCAAGCCCCGCTGCATCACAGCCTTCTTTGCCGCTAACAACTGGAACATCATTGCGTTCGCCCCAAACCTTAAGCTGTTCAACGGCAGCGGCACGGAAAGTGTCGCAGGCAGCCAGCATGACAGATTTTCCCTGAGCTTTAAATTGTTTAGCCAATTTTCCTATGGTGGTGGTCTTTCCAGCACCATTGACGCCAACCATCAAAATGACGTGTGGGTTATTTTCCATATTGATTTCAAGGGGTCTTGCAACATCTTGCATGATGTCGCCAATTTCTTCGGCAAGCGCTTGTTGAACTTCTTCCGCAGAAATTGCCTTATCAAAGCGGTTTTTTGAAAGGCGATCACAAACGCGCGCACTTACTGAAACACC
This sequence comes from Pseudemcibacter sp., assembly GCF_965661635.1. NCBI lineage: Bacteria > Pseudomonadati > Pseudomonadota > Alphaproteobacteria > Emcibacterales > Emcibacteraceae > Pseudemcibacter > Pseudemcibacter sp. The sequence continues at coordinate 53,475 of NZ_CBFIEP010000041.1, forward strand.
GAGATCCGACATAATCAATAAATCTTCAAGCTCTTCAAGTGTCGAGGCATCAAGGCGTTTTTTAGTAAAAATATCCGTTATGCCTTCAGTCAGAGCAGAGGAGCTCTTTTTTAGACCTTGTTTGAGGCGGCTTAACCAGCCCCCTTTTTTTTCTTCTTCAGACATTTATAATTTCCGTGAGTAATATACCGTCTTGATACCCTGTGACGCGTGTCTTTGCAATATATCCGCTTGTTAAATTATCTAAATAATTGCCCAATATTTTTGCTGGGGCAAAATGTTCTGTATGACCTAGCATGGCATTTTCCTCTTTCATTGCCTTTTCAACTAGAATTTCAACTTCATTGCCAATTTGTGATGAAAGAAATGCATCAAGTTTTTCATCACCTAAAGCGCGCAATCTCGCAGCACGCTCTTTACGAATATTTCTATCCATTTGCGGCATTCGTGCGGCCGGCGTGCCCTCACGTTCTGAATAGGGGAAAACATGGAGGTACGTTAAGTCACAATCTTCTACCATCTTCATCGAATTTTCGAACATTGCTTCTGTTTCTGTTGGAAACCCTGTAATAATATCCGCGCCAAAAACCACATCCGGGCGCGCTGACTTTACAGAATTACAAAATTCAATGGCGTCTTCACGACTATGACGGCGCTTCATTCGCTTCAGGATCATGTTATCTCCTGATTGTAATGATAAATGTAAATGCGGCATCATTCTCATATCTGACGTAACCATGTCAAAAAGGGCTTCATCTGTTTCAATGCTATCGATGGAACTGAGACGTAATCTTTTTAGATCCGGTACATTATTAAGTATTTTTTGGCATAATGTCCCGAGACTAGGACTTCCGGGTAAATCAGGTCCATAGGACGTAATATCTACGCCGGTTATGATGACTTCTTGGTACCCATTATCAACTAGTTTTTGGATTTGTGTCACGACTTCACCGGCAGGAACAGATCGGCTATTGCCGCGTCCATAAGGGATAATACAAAATGTGCATCGGTGGTCGCAGCCGTTTTGAACCTGTACAAAAGCGCGCGTTCGTTCTTCATATCCATCAATGAGGTGTGGTGCCGTTTCTTTCACGGACATAATATCGTTAACGGCCACTTTTTCATCATTTGAAATGCCGAAATCTTGATAACTTTCTAGGGATAACTTTTCTTGATTTCCTAAAATTTTACCGACTTCAGGCATTTCGGCGAACTGTGCGGGGTCAATTTGTGCGGCGCAACCAGTAACAATGATATTGGATTCCGGGTTTTTTCGCTTCATGCGTCTGATGGATTGTTTTGCTTGCCGAGTTGCTTCGGCGGTGACCGCACAGGTATTAAAAATCACAGCATTATTAAGGCCGGCATCAGTTGCGTGACCTTTAATAATTTCGGATTCGTACGTATTTAAACGGCAACCGAACGTTACGACTTGTGGTTTTTTATTGCTCATAATGCACTATATGGACTGATTCTGGAAAAAGTCCAACATTTATCCCGGATACTTAGCCAAAAATGAGCGGCACTAAAAGATAACTGATGCCTGTGACAGTAAAGATTGCAAAAATATTTAATCTAAACCCTGCATTGGCCATTTGGGGAATAGATACTTCTCCACTGGAAAAAACCACGGCATTTGGACCCGTCGCCACAGGGAGCATAAATGCACAACTTGCGGAAATTGCCAGTGGTACAAATAAGATCATCGGATCGATGCCTGCAGATACAGCCAGTGCTCCCATAATAGGAATGAGTGTGGCTGCGGTGGCGGTATTGCTAGTTAGTTCAGTAAGAAATACTACGATAGTCACCAAAATTAAAATAATGAAAATGAGATCGAGTGCACCAATAGAGCCCATTTCCGTCCCAATCCACATTGCAAGCCCCGAAGAGCTAACGGCTGCAGCTAAACTTAATCCACCACCAAATAAAAGTAAAACACCCCAAGGAAGTTTTTCTGCCGATTTCCAATCAAGCAATGCTTTGGATTTTTTGTCATTTGAACCTGATGGAACCACAAACATTAGAATTGCCCCCGCAACAGCAATTAGCGTATCGCTAAGCCAGGGCAACATTTCTAACTTTGATTGAATTGGTGTTCTGAGGATCCAACAACTTGCAATAAATGCAAAGAGCATCGACATTCTTTTCTCCGGTGTGGTCATCGGTCCCATTTCATCCAGCTCTTGTCTCAGGTGTTCATTAGCAAGTGAGTTCTCGCTTAAGTCATATGGATAAGCAAATTTGGTAAGAACAATAAGAGCGATCGGTAACATGACCATAACAGTGGGAATGCCAATAAGCATCCAAGATAAAAAACTAATATCAATACCAAAGGTTTCTTTCATATAGGCGATGACAAGCAAATTAGGCGGCGTACCAATAGGAGATCCAAACCCACCAATATTGGCTCCATAAGCGACGCCAAGAACGAGACAAATAATAAACCCAGTTGTTTTTTCATTCTTATCTTTAACAATTTCATTTGCAAGAGACAAAGCGATTGGAATCATCATAAGAGTGCTAGCCGTATTGCTAATCCACATTGAAATCATCGCGGTTACAGCCATAAAGCCACCAATTAAGGCGGTTGGGTTGTTGCCCACTTTGACTAGAATCATAAGAGCAATCCGTCGATGTAAATTCCATTTTGTAATGGCAGTTGCCATAATAAAACCGCCCATCAATAGAAATATGGTCGGCGCAGCATATGGTGCAGTAGCGGCACCTACGCTAGAGATACCGAGCATGGGAAAAGTGACAACAGGTATTAATGAGGTCACTGGCACGGGTAAAGCTTCTGATGACCACCAGTAGGCGAGGAGCACGGTTACTGCAGCAACTTTCCAAGCCGTGGCACTCATGCCGTCTGGAGCAGGAAGAAATAAAAGAATGATGAATAACAATAAGCCAAATAACATATTGAGATTCTTTAAACCGATTTTTTTCATCACCCAGACCCTATATTTAATTTATTTTTATCTAAGGTCTAGACTTAGTACATATGCAGTACTGCACTCAACATAATTCTTGAGGTTTTAGGTTTAAATGTAAATTCATCGGATCCGTTTCTATAAGTTGAGTTAGCTCCTGTAGATTGTGTATACTCAGCACGAATAGCAATATTTTCAAAAATTTCAACTTCGATACCACCACCATAACGCAGCGCAGTTACACGCGTGTTATAATCCAAATTATCGTTTTGGAGTTCATTGACGCCCCGAGATTTTAAATTAATACCTGAATATCCAACGAGACCAAATATTAAGGCTTTATCGGCTAAAGTGAACCCTAGTCTACCATTTATGTCGAATGTATTGCTTTTGCCCAACCTTATCGTATTTGCACCATCCGTATAAACGGTATTGCCTTTATCGACGATGAACGCCGCTTCAGCTCCGTAATATAGCGGCCCATAACTTAGACCGTATCCCGCTAAAATACCGCCGCCATAACTGTTGCTGGAAACAGAACTGCTGATACTAGAAAAATTACTTGGAAAATCATCGTTTGGTACTTCACGATAAGTTGCCGTAGAATCAAACGTATTTACGACTGACGTAACGCCAACATACAGTCCTTCAAAAGGGCTGCCATCTGGCCCCGCTAAAGCAGGCTTCGTAATAGAGGTTATTAATATAGCAAGGAAAGTTATTTTAAATATTTTATGGCTCATTCGTTTATTGTCCGTGTCATTTGCACTAAATATAATGGCATCATATTACATTTTTTACCGAAGGCGTAAACAAGAACTTGACTCTTCAGTAAAATACCCATATTTTCTGGGCATTCCCGAATGGAACGTACATAATATGTGTCCAAGGATACCCACCAGTCAGCGAAGGTTCGCCCACTGGTGTGTTTTTGTTATGTAAAAACCTTTCGGCAAAAATGAGGCAACGAATTAAAGAGAGCAAAATGTTCGATAGTTTAAGTGATAAACTTGGTGGTATATTTGATAAGCTTAAAAAACGTGGCGCATTAAGCGAAAGTCACGTTGATGAAGCCATGCGTGAAGTGCGCCTTGCTCTTTTAGAAGCTGACGTTGCTCTGCCGGTTGTCAAAGACTTCATTTCAAAAGTAAAAGAAAAAGCCGTTGGCCAGGAAGTGGTCAAATCTGTCACGCCTGGGCAAATGGTTGTTAAAATCGTTAATGACCAGCTTGTTGAAATGCTTGGTGGCGATGCTCAGACCATTGATTTAAATGCGCCTGCCCCTGTTCCAATGCTTATGGTTGGTCTTCAAGGATCTGGTAAGACCACCTCAACAGCAAAGATTGCCAAAAGACTTAAAGATAAAGAAAAGAAAAAAGTGCTTATGGCCTCGCTTGACGTGCAACGTCCAGCAGCCATGGAACAGCTTGCCATATTAGGCGAACAAATTGACGTGGCGACGTTGCCGATTATTCCGGGACAAAGGCCAGAAGATATTGCAAACCGCGCGATGACAGCCGCAAAACTTCAAGGTTTTGATGTTATTATGCTCGATACGGCGGGTCGATTACATATTGACCAGGCATTAATGGCGGAAGTGGCCGCCGTTCGAAATGCCGTTAACCCGCATGAAACATTGTTGGTTGTTGATGCCTTAACAGGTCAAGATGCCGTTAATGTTGCAGAGCAGTTCGGTGATCAAATTGGTGTTACTGGTGTTATCTTAACGCGTATGGACGGTGATGGGCGCGGTGGTGCGGCATTAAGCATGCGCGCGGTTACCGGAAAACCAATTAAATTGGTTGGTGTCGGTGAGAAAATCGAAGACATGGAAGAATTTCATCCGGAACGTGTTGCATCACGTATCCTCGGTATGGGTGATGTTGTGTCATTGGTTGAAAAGGCCGCTGAAACCATTGAGGCTGAAGAAGCCGAGAAAATGATTAAGAAAATGAAGAAGGGTCAATTTGATTTCGATGATCTCAGATCCCAACTTCAACAAATGAAAAAAATTGGCGGTATGGGCAGTATTCTAGGAATGTTACCCGGACTTGGTAAAATGCAAAAGCAAATGGCCGCCGCGAAAATAGATGATAACGTTCTGCTTAGGCAGGAAGCCATTATTAATAGTATGACTCCAAAAGAACGCTCATACCCGAAATTGATGAATGCATCACGTAAGAAACGTATTGCAGCAGGAGCTGGCGTTTCCGTACAGGAAATTAACAAGTTGATGAAAATGCAAAAGCAGATGGCAACAATGATGAAGAAATTAGGCAAGCAGGGCGGCCGTATGCCAATGCCCGGTCAATTGCCACCCGGAATGGATGGTTTACTTCCTAAATAAGTGAACTCTCTTAAATAATAAACTGAATTACTCGAATTAAATAAGCTAAAGGAAAATTAAATGGCTGTTAAAATTAGACTTGCACGTGGTGGTGCAAAAAAACGTCCTTATTACCGTGTTGTAGTGGCAGATGGTCGCGCGCCTCGTGATGGTAAGTACATTGAAAAAGTTGGTACGCATAACCCACTTCTTCCAAAAGATCATGAAGACCGCATTAAACTTGATGTAGAGCGCATCGAATATTGGCTTTCAAAAGGTGCGAAGCCAACAGATCGTGTCGCTCGTTTTCTTGATGCAGCGGGTCTTATGAAACGTGAAGAACGTAATAACCCTAACAAAGGTAAGCCTGGTGCAAAAGCACTAGACCGTATCGAAGAACAAAAAGAAAAAGCTGCTGCTGCGGTAGAAGCGGCAAAAGAAGCTGAAGAAGCTGCTAAGGCTGCTGAAGAAGAAGCAAAAGCTGCCGCAGAAGCTCCTGCAGAAGAAGCACCGGCTGAAGAAACGGCTGCTGAAGAAGCTACTGCAGATGAAGCTCCAGCTGAAGAAGCTGCTGAAGAAAAAGATAAAGAGTAACTTTTATGTCTGCTTTGATGCGTAAGCCAGAGATAGAAGAGCGCGCGGGCATGATATGCTTGGCTGCGGTATTTGGTGTATCTGGTGTGCGCGGTGCGGTAAGATTAAAGGTATTTACCGAAGATTTAAATGCTATTTCCGACTATGGTCCTGTGACTTTATTTAGTCATGATCATCCAGACGGGCAAAAGCATAAGGTAAAAATTCTTCATCCAGTCAAAGGCGGAGTTGCCGTAACTTTGAAAGGTATTAATGACCGCGACAAAGCTGAAACATTAAAAGGCGCAAAACTATATATCGAAAAATCATCTCTTCCAAAGTTAGAAGATGATGAGGGTTTTTATTTTGAAGACTTAGTGGGTCTTATGGCAAGAGATAGTCAAGACAATCAATTCGGTAAAGTAGAAGGCGTATTTAATTTTGGTGCAGGCGATATTATTGAAGTGAACCTATCAAAGGAAAAAGGAAAACGTATGTATCCCTTTTCTGATGAAATCGTTCCGACCGTTAATATTGAAGAAGGCTATTTGGTCATAGACCGCGAGGCCTATGGTGATTTGAAGCAAGAGATGGAAACAAAAGAGAAAGGGTAAAATATGTGGCAAGCACAAATATTGACCCTGTTTCCTGAAATGTTTCCCGGGCCTCTAGGCCTCTCCCTCGCGGGGAAGGCACTAGATAAAAAATTATGGAGCATGGATGTGATGCAAATTCGCGACCATGCCACGGACAAGCATCGTAGCGTCGATGATACTCCCGCTGGGGGTGGCGCAGGGATGGTCTTAAGAGCTGATGTTATGGGGCGCGCAATAGATGCGGCAATAAGCCAAAGACCTGAAGATACGACAAACGATGATTGGCCATTAATATATTTATCCCCAAGGGGCAAAAGACTTAACCAGAAAATGGTTCATGATTTTGCATCTAAAAAGGGTGTCACGCTAATCTGCGGCCGATTTGAAGGTTTGGATGAGCGCGTTATAGAGAATCGGAACGTTTTAGAAGTTAGTCTTGGCGATTTTGTTCTCTCTGGCGGTGAAATTGCAGCACTTATGCTTATGGATGCAGTGGTGCGGCTTATCCCGGGTGTCATAGGTGAACCTGAGACGTTAAGGGAAGAAAGTTTTACAAGCGGGTTACTCGAATATCCGCAATATACCCGACCACAAATGTGGGAAGGCCTTGAAATACCAGATGTTTTGCTTTCAGGACATCATGGAAAGATTAAGGAATGGCGACAAGAAACGTCAGAAAAACTGACAAAAGAACGTCGTTCTGACCTATGGAAAGAATATATACGCGCTAAAAAAGAGATTTAGCGCAAAAAAAAAGATGATTGATGTTGAAATATGGCTCAAACTTGTTTAAAAGAGCCGCCGTATAAGGAAAAATATTATGAATATGATTGAAAAAATTGAACAAGAGCAAATGGCTCAACTTACTGAAGGCAAAAACATCCCTGAATTTGCCCCTGGTGATACAGTTAAAGTGAACGTAAAAGTTGTTGAAGGATCGCGTGAGCGTATTCAGGCTTATGAAGGTGTTGTAATTGCACGTTCAAATCGCGCGCTTAACTCATCATTCACTGTACGTAAGATTTCTTATGGTGAAGGTGTGGAGCGTATATTCCCACTTTACTCACCAAACGTTGACAGCATTGAAGTTGTTCGTCGTGGTCGTGTTCGCCGTGCGAAACTATATTATCTTCGTGGTCTGCGTGGTAAGAAAGCCCGTATTGCTGAGAAAACGGATTATCATAAGAAGTCTGCGAATTAAGACCTGACCGTCTACTATCGAATTCGAGGCTTCATTTTAGAGCCTCTAGCAAAATGAGGCTCGGGAAACGGAGCCTCATTTTTTGTGTTTAAGGTAAAATAAGGAACTATGAAATGACAAGTCCGCGTACATTATATGACAAGATTTGGGATTCCCATGTTGTTGAAGAACAACAAAGCGGAAACAGTCTTCTCTATATCGATCGCCATATCGTCCATGAAGTCACAAGCCCACAAGCATTTGAAGGCCTGAGACTGGCGGGACGTGGGCTGCGTCGCGTGGAAACGATTTTAGCTGTTCCTGATCATAATGTTCCGACTACATCGGACCGGGAAACGCGCATTGATAGTATCGAAAGTAAAAATCAGTTAGATGCACTTGAGCGAAATGCCAAAGAATTTGACCTTGATTATATTCCGATGATGGATGCGCGCCAAGGGATCGTTCACATTGTTGGCCCTGAGCAAGGTTTTACGCTTCCAGGCACAACGATTGTCTGTGGTGATAGTCATACTGCTACTCACGGTGCATTTGGCGCACTTGCTTTTGGTATTGGTACTTCTGAAGTTGAGCATGTGATGGCGACCAATACTTTAATTTTGAAACGATCAAAAAATCTTCGTATTGATGTATCCGGTGAACTTGGTGCGGGTGTTACCGCTAAAGATGTCGCCTTAGCTATTATTGGCAATATCGGTACGGCAGGCGGCACGGGGTCTGTTATTGAATTTACAGGCTCAGCGATAAAAGGCTTAACCATGGAAGGTCGTATGACCCTTTGTAATATGGCCATCGAAGGTGGAGCTCGTGCTGGACTTATTGAGCCGAATGAAAAAACGTATGATTATATAAAAGGCCGCCCGAAATCACCAAAAGGTACCGAATTTGAAATGGCTGTCAATTATTGGAACAGCTTGAAATCAGACGAAGGCGCGACATATGATAACGAAGTTTTCATGGATGCAGCCGACATTGTCCCTCAGGTAACTTGGGGCAATAGCCCTGAAGATGTTTTGCCGATTACGGGCATAGTACCAAACCCCGCCGATGCGAAGGATGCTGATAACAAAGCTTCAATTGAAAGAGCGCTTGATTATATGGGATTAGAGCCTGGAACGAAGCTAACTGACATTAAAGTCGACAGAGTGTTTATTGGATCATGCACTAATGGCCGTATTGAAGATATGCGCGCCGTTGCAGAAGTTGTTAAGGGAAGGAAACTGGCAGATAATATTAAGCAAGGTTTAATTGTACCGGGCAGTGGGTTGGTTAGAATACAAGCAGAACAAGAAGGGCTTGATCAAATTTTCATTGATGCTGGATTTGAATGGCGCGAGCCAGGTTGCTCAATGTGTCTTGCGATGAATGCGGATAAGCTTCTTCCTGGTGAAAGGTGTGCATCCACATCAAATCGTAATTTTGAAGGACGACAAGGACCTAAGTCCCGCACTCATCTGGTTAGTCCTGCAATGGCGGCTGCCGCTGCAGTTACCGGTCATTTAACAGACATCAGGGAGCTATCATAATGGAAAAATTTACAAAAATTCGCGCCGTTGCTGCGCCGCTTCCGATTACTAATGTTGATACGGATATGATCATTTCACAAGAACATTTGCGTACAATTGAACGTACGGGGCTTGGAAAACATGCGTTTTCAAATATTCGCTATGACGAAGATGGCTCTGAAAATGAAGATTTTGTTCTAAATAAACCGGCCTATAGAAGCGCTGAAATTCTAATTGCGGGTGATAATTTCGGCTGTGGTTCTAGCCGTGAACATGCCCCTTGGGCCCTAATGGACTTAGGATTACGTTGTGTGATTGCACCAAGTTTTGCAGATATTTTTTATGGCAATTGCTTTAAAAACGGTCTTCTTCCTATAAAATTACCACAAGCAATTGTAGATGATTTAATGAAAGATGCGGAAAATGGCGCAAATGCTGTGTTTACTATTGATCTTGAAAATCTTGAAATTACCCGCCCTGACGGTGAAGTTATTTCATTTGAAGTTGATGGGTTTCGCCAGCACTGCATGATCAATGGATTTGATGACATTGGCCTTACCATGGAAAAGGGTGAGAAGATTTCTGAATTTGAAGCCAAACAAAAAGCTGAACAGCCTTGGCTATATAGATAAGCAAAAAAAGAATAAGAGTAAGAAACAATGAGCAAAAAACATAGCATGTTAATTCTACCGGGTGACGGTATCGGTCCTGAAGCAATGGTTGAAGTGAAGAAAATTGTTGCGTGGCTTGAAGAGCATAAAAGCCTTGAGTTTGATATATCAGAAGATAGCGTCGGTGGTGCCGCTTATGATCAATATGGTACATCACTAGCTGATCATACGCTTGAAAAAGCAAAAGAAGTCGATGCCGTGATGTTTGGTGCTGTTGGTGGTCCTAAGTGGGACGGCGTAGATTACGATAAGCGTCCTGAAGCAGGTCTTTTAAAGCTACGAAAAGAACTTAATCTTTTTGCAAATCTTCGCCCGGCTCTTTGTTTTGAGCCACTCGTTGACGCTTCTAGTCTAAAGCCTGAAATAGTTAGCGGTCTTGATATTATGATCCTTCGTGAATTAACGGGCGGTGTATATTTTGGTGAACCTCGCGGCATTACCGAACTTTCAAACGGGCAACGTCGCGGTGTTAATACACAAGTTTATGAAACTTATGAAATCCATCGTGCTGCCCATGTGGCATTTGATCTTGCAGGCAAAAGAAGCGGTCGTGTGACATCCGTTGAAAAAGCGAACGTGATGGAAAGCGGTCTTCTTTGGCGCGAAGAAGTGAACATCATTGCCAAAGATTATCCAAACATCAAACTTGATCATATGTATGCCGATAATTGTGCTATGCAGCTTGTCCGTACCCCAAAACAATTTGATGTGATTTTAACGGATAATCTATTTGGCGATATGTTATCTGATATTGCGGCTATGCTTACGGGCTCTCTCGGCATGCTTCCGTCCGCTTCCCTTGGTGAGGTGGGTAAGGGTGCCCTTTATGAACCGGTTCACGGCAGTGCCCCTGATATTGCCGGACAAGGCATTGCAAATCCGATTGCTACTATTCTTAGTTTCGCAATGGCCCTTCGTTACACATATAATGAAGGGGACGCCGCGGATTTAATTGAAGAAGCCGTTAATGACGTGCTTGCAAACGATATTCGAACGGCCGATATTAATCAGCCTGGAATGACGCTTGTATCCACAAGCGAAATGGGCAACCACATTGTGGATGCCATGCAAAAGCTAGAAAGCTAAATTTAAACTAAACAACAATTATTAAATACTGGAGAGTATAATGTCCTATAAAGTGGCCGTCGTAGGAGCGACTGGCAACGTTGGCCGTGAGATGCTAAATATTTTAGCCGAGCGCCAATTCCCCGTTTCAGAAGTAGTCGCTTTGGCGTCTCGTCGTTCAGTTGGTTCAGAAATTACCTTCGGCGATAAGACGCTTATTTGCAAAAATCTTGATGACTATGACTTCACGGGCACGGACATTGCACTTATGTCTGCGGGTGGTTCAATTTCTGAAAAATACGCTGATAAAATTACGTCGGCTGGATGTGTTATTATTGATAACAGCTCACATTTTCGCATGGACCCAGATGTGCCATTGATCGTACCCGAAGTAAACGGCGACGCGATTAAAGGCTATACAAAAAAAGGCATCATCGCCAATCCGAACTGCTCAACGGCGCAAATGATGGTTGCCCTTAAGCCTCTACATGACGCGGCGGTGATTAAACGCTGCGTGGTGAGCACGTACCAATCTGTTTCTGGCTCTGGTAAGGAAGCGATGGAAGAACTTTGGACACAAACGCGGGCTATTTTTGTTAATGATCCTGTTGAAACGAATGTTTATCCAAAACAAATCGCCTTTAACGTGATCCCGCATATTGATGTGTTTATGGATAGTGGCGATACGAAGGAAGAGTGGAAAATGGTTGCTGAAACCGGTAAAATTCTTGATCCGGATATCCGTTTGACAGCCACATGTGTGCGTGTACCAGTCTTTTTATCACATTCTGAAAGCATCAATCTTGAATTCACCCGCGAAATGACCGTTGATCGTGCCCGTGAAATTTTACGTGAAGCACCGGGCATCATGGTTTTTGATAAACGCGAAGACGGCGGATATATCACGCCCGTCGATGCCGCAGGCGAATTTGCCACCTACATCAGCCGCATTCGTAAAGACGAAACCGTAAAGCACGGCCTTAATCTTTGGTGCGTATCTGATAACCTTCTTAAAGGGGCTGCCTTAAACGCTGTACAAATAGCCGAGGTTCTTTGTCGCGATCATTTGAAAAAAGACTAAATCCAAAATTGTCACTTGCCGACTTGATCGGCGAGTCTATACTTGAGAAGTCTATCTAATGGATTCGCCGATCAAGTCGGCGAATGACAAAATTAACATTAAAAAAGGCCCGCTAAACTAGCGGGCCTTTCTTTTGAAATTTATATGAGTTTATCCTTGGCGCTCAACCATCATTTTTTTGATCTCGCCAATCGCCTTGGCCGGGTTGAGACCTTTTGGGCAAGTATTGGTACAGTTCATAATGGTATGACAACGATAAAGACGGAACGGGTCTTCTAGTGCATCTAGGCGCTCACCTGTGTTTTCATCACGACTATCCACAAGCCATCTATAAGCTTGAAGCAGCACCGCAGGGCCAAGGTATTTATCGCTGTTCCACCAGTAACTTGGGCATGATGTAGAACAGCACGCACAAAGAACACATTCATAAAGTCCATCAAGTTTCGCGCGGTCATCTTGGCTTTGAAGACGTTCCGTGCCACTTGGGGTTGGTGTTTCAGTTTGCATCCATGGTTTGATACTGGCGTACTGCGCATAAAAATTAGTTAGATCCGGCACCAAATCCTTCACCACATCCATATGAGGAAGTGGGAAGACGTTTACGTCCCCTTTATAAGATGCAATATCAATGGTGCACGCGAGAGTATTTTTCCCACCAATATTCATGGCGCATGATCCGCACACACCCTCTCGGCATGATCTACGGAATGTTAACGTAGGGTCGATCTCATTTTTAATTTTAATGAGCGCGTCCAAAACCATCGGACCACATTTATCGAGATCAACTTCATAAGTATCAATGCGCGGGTTTTCGCCGTCATCTTCGTTCCAACGATAAATGTTAAAACGTTTTATGTTTGTTGCGCCTTCATCGGCGGCCCATGTTTTTCCTTTGGTATAAGTGGAATTTTTTGGAAGTTTAAATTCAGCCATTGTTTCTCTCCCTATCCTTAGTAAACACGTGGTTTTGGTTTGATGTAATCAACTTCGTCGGTCAAGGTATAGTCATGAACCTGACGATAGCTAATGTCGACTTTGCCATCATTAAGATGTGCAATGGTATGTTTCATCCAATCATCGTCATTACGATCTGGGAAATCTTCATGCATATGGGCCCCGCGACTTTCTTTACGGTTGGCTGCACAATGCATTGTTACTTGTGCTTGACCCATCAGGTTTTCAAGCTCCATTGCTTCGATAAGATCACTATTCCAAACAAGGGAACGGTCGAATGTTTTAATATCAGGCAGAAGCCCAGCAATCTCATCGATCTTACCTTTACCTTCTTCAAGAACTTCTTCTGTTCTAAAGACGGCACAGTTTGCTTGCATAACGCGTTGCATTTTGTCTCGAATGTCAGCGGTGGAAATCTCACCGTCTGCATAACGCAGGCGATCAAGTCTACTTAACGCAAGATCAGCATGATCATCTGAAAGCTTACCATGCGCTGCACCGGCTGTGACAACATCGGCAACGCGTTGCGCCGCCGCACGCCCAAACACCACAAGGTCAATCAGTGAATTTGAACCAAGTCTGTTCGCACCATGAACAGAAACACATGCTGCTTCACCGATGGCCATGAGGCCCGGCACGGTCCTATCCGGATCTCCTTCGGTCGGGTTAAGCACTTCACCATGATAATTGGTTGGAATACCGCCCATATTATAATGAACAGTTGGTAAAACTGGGATCGGTTCTTTGTTTACGTCAACACCAGCGAAAATTTTCGCTGATTCTGATATTCCAGGTAAGCGACTGGCCAATGTTTCCGCATCAAGATGATCAAGATGAAGGAAAATATGATCCCCATGTTCACCAACACCGCGACCTTCGCGGATTTCATATGACATTGAGCGCGATACTACATCACGGCTAGCGAGGTCTTTTGCGGATGGGGCATAACGTTCCATGAAACGTTCCCCCTTCGAATTCACAAGGTATCCGCCTTCACCGCGGGCCCCTTCAGTGATCAAAACACCCGCACCATAAATGCCGGTTGGATGGAATTGAACGAATTCAAGATCCTGAAGTGGTAGGCCAGCACGTTGAACCATACCACCACCATCACCCGTACAGGTGTGTGCGGACGTTGCTGAGAAATATGCACGGCCATATCCACCTGTCGCCAGTGTTGTTGATTGTGCGCGGAAACGGTGAAGTTTACCCGTATTCATATCAAGTGCGATAACACCACGACATTCACCATTTTCCATGATCAGATCGATCGCGAAATATTCAACGTAAAAATCCGTATCATATTTAAGGGATTGTTGATAAAGCGAATGAAGCATGGCGTGACCGGTGCGGTCTGCGGCAGCACAGGTGCGCTGCGCGGCTGGGCCTTCACCAAATTCCGTTGTCATGCCGCCGAAGGGACGCTGATAAATGCGGCCTTCCTCAGTCCTGCTGAAGGGAACACCGAAATGCTCAAGTTCATAAACCGCTTCTGGGGCTTGACGGACCATATATTCAATGGCGTCCTGATCCCCTAACCAATCGGATCCTTTGACGGTGTCATACATATGCCACTGCCATTTATCCGGCCCCATGTTTCCGAGCGATGCGGCGATACCGCCTTGCGCCGCGACTGTGTGCGATCGGGTTGGAAAAACTTTTGATATACATGCGGTTTTAAGGCCGCTTTCAGCGATGCCCATAGCGGCGCGAAGTCCGGCGCCACCGGCACCAACGACGATCGCGTCATAGACATGATCTTCTATTTCATATGATGTGCTCATTTAAACGTACCTTAAAGCGCAATTTTTAATATGGAGAAAACGGCCAGTGCACCAATAAGAACACAGCCAAATGTCACGAGCATCAACAAAGCATGCTTCTGACCTTCTGAATGAATATAATCTTCGATGATTACCTGAAGACCTAATTTCAAATGATAAATGCCTGTTACAATGAAAAGCATCATAAGCACGGCAACAACAGGAGAACTCATCCATTTAACGACTGAGGCATAATCTGCTTGTGTCATTTGTACGACACTTGAGACAAACCAAACGGTAAGAGGAATAAGGGCAATAGCTGTTACCTTTTGCATCCACCAATGATGAGTACCACTCTTTGCAGAGCCAAGGCCTCGAACTTTTCCAAGCGGGGAACGTAAACTCATTTTCTTCTCCCTATATCAAGCCGTAACCGATGACCCATGAAAGGATCGTCAGTATGACGGATGAAATTAAAACCAGACGACTAGATCGGTGAGTGTCTTCAAGCTCAAACCCTTTACCCATATCCCAGAACAAGTGACGGATACCGTTACAGAGGTGAACCATGAGGGCGTAAGTAAATCCGAAAAGGATTATTTTTCCGATTATACTGCCCATTATATCACTAAATTGTGCATATGCTGCGGGACCTGATGCGATGGCAATGACCCACCATGTGATAAGAAGTGTGCCACCCGTAAGTGCAGCACCGGACGCTCTATGAAGAATGGACAATGCCATTTCAAGGCTCCATGAATATACCTGCAGATGCGGCGAGGTAGGCCGCTTGGTTTGAGACATCTGCTACTCCCTCTTAAGGTTAAATCTACAAGGAGGAATAAGTCCTCCCCTCCACATTTGTTTTTAACATATTGAGTAGATAGAGCAAGGAATTCCATACTTTATTTATTGAGAAAAATTCATTTTCTTAACATTGGAAAAATTTTCTGTGTATAAAGGTGACTAATGAGAGGAGTTTTTATGGTCAGCAAACAAATCACATTGATAACTGTTTTATCGTTGCTTATGGGCTGCGGTAAAACACGACGCAAGAATCAGTAAATGAGAATTTGGAAAATATGAAAGAACAAATATCTGCCCCTGTGGCAAAAAAAGTTCCCTTTGAAATGGAAATTCATGATCATAAGCGGATTGATGATTATTACTGGATGCGTGATGATGAACGTGAAGATCCAGAAATTTTAGCGCATCTGGAAGCTGAAAATGATTATTTAAAAGCAAAAATGAAGCACACAGAAGCATTTCAAGAAAAACTTTATAATGAGATTGTCAGTCGGATTAAAAAAGATGATAACAGTGTGCCGATTAGGAAAAGAGGATATTGGTATCAAATACAATTTGATGGCAGCCAAGAATATCCAGTTCATGTGCGCTGGCAAGAGAGCAGCGAAACTCAAGAAGTGCTTTTTGATGAAAATAAAATGGCAGAAGGTCACGGCTATTTTAGTTTAGGGGGTTATTCAATCTCAGATAATAATGAAATTGCGGCCTTTAGCACTGATACAATCAGTCGTAGACTTTATACGATCGAATTTAAAGATTTAGTGGGCGATAAAGATTACCCGGATAAACTAATGGATACGCAAGGCTCAGCCATATGGGCTAATGATAATCAACATGTTTTTTATATCAAAAAGGACCTTCAAACCCTTTTAGGAACAGAAGTGTACCGTCATAAATTAGGCACCGAACAAAGCGAAGATGTTCTGGTATATAGAGAAGATGATGAAACATTTTATACTTCTCTTTCCAAGTCACGAGATGGTGCTATCATTTACATTCATCATAGCAGTACATTGACCGCCGGTGTTTCAGTTTTAAACGCGGATGATCCTTTAGGAAGTTTTGAGCCTTTCCTGCCACTCGAAGAAAATCATGAATATGCGGTCGAGAAGTTAGGCAACGATTATTATATTTATACGAATTGGAATGCGATCAATTTCCGTATCATGAAAGTATCTTCAGATAAAACATCAGATAAAAGTGCCTGGACGGATGTGATTGCGCACCGAGAAGATGTTTATATTCAAGATCTGACAGCTTTTACGGATCAGCTCGTTATCAAGGAAAAGGAAAATGGAGAAACGCGTATAAGAGTACTGACACTAAGTTCTGGTAAAAGTAATAATCTTGGATTTGATGACCCGGTTTTTAGTGCGAGCATTTCTAGCAATCCAGAAATTAGCAGCGACGTTGTTCGTATATCCTATAGTTCAATGACAACACCGCCCAGTGTCTATGACTTTAATCTTACCACAGGTGAGAGAAAGCTGCTTAAACAGGACGAAGTTCTTGGTGGATTTTCGCCGTTAAACTATCAAAGTGAACGTGTTTTTATTGAAGCGAGGGATGGAAAAAAAGTTCCCGTTTCTATTGTTTATAGAAAAGATAAGTTTAATAGTGACGGCAGTAATCCGCTCTTTCAATATGCGTACGGATCTTATGGCGCGACCATTGAGCCATCCTTTAGTGGGCCGCGTTTAAGCCTGCTTGATCGTGGTGTTGTTTATGCCATTGCCCACATACGCGGCAGTCAAATGTTAGGGCGCCCATGGTATGAGGATGGAAAGCTTTTTAAAAAGAAGAATAGCTTTTATGATTTTATTGATGTGACTAAGGGTTTAACGGCTCAAAAGCATGGCCATCCAGAAAAGGTATATGCAATGGGCGGTAGTGCAGGGGGGCTTTTGATGGGCGGAGTGTTGAATATGGCACCCGAACTTTATCTTGGCGTCGGTGCTCATGTACCGTTTGTTGATGTGGTCACAACAATGTTGGATGCATCTATTCCTTTGACCTCAGGTGAATGGGATGAGTGGGGCAATCCTGCAGAAAAAGACTATTACGATTATATGCTTTCATATTCACCATATGATCAAGTTGAGCGAAAAGATTATCCAAATATTTTGGTCACGACGGGACTTCATGATAGTCAGGTGCAATATTTTGAACCTATGAAATGGGTAGCAAAGTTACGTGACTATAAAACGGATGATAATTTATTGATTTTTGAAACCGATATGGAAGCGGGGCACGGTGGTGCTTCGGGTCGTTTCAAACGATATAAACAAACGGCACTTGAGTATGCTTTTTACTTCAACCTTCTTGGGATTAAGGAATAGGTTTAATGAACGGAATAGAACAATTAAAGGCAATGCTGGCAGGTGAATTTCCCCCGCCTAGTATGGCCAAAACCATGTCATCAGAATTAATTGATGTGGAAGAAGGTTTTGTTCGGTTCATTGTGAAGGCAGATGATCGATTATTAAATTTGATGGGTGGTGTTCATGGCGGCTTTAGTGCCACCGTTATTGATACGATCACGGGATGCGCCGTGAGCACTTTATTAGATGAAGAAACCGCGTTTGCAACGACAGATCTGAATGTGAAAATGATAAGGCCAATTCAAGTGGGTCAGGAATTAATAGCTGAAGGGCGCGTGATTAACCGTTCACGCCGATTGGCTGTGGCAGATGGTAAAATCATTGATGAGAATGGTAAAATTTTTGCAATCGGTTCAGCCAGCTGCATGATTTTGTCAAAATAAAATCTTTGCTATGGTTTAATATCCAGGTCTTTTTCCAAAAACGGCGGTACCAACACGCACGTGTGTGGCACCATGTGCGATTGCCTGTTCAAAATCTCCGCTCATACCCATTGAAATAATTTTAATATTATTTCTATCTGCAATGGATTTAAGCAATTTAAAATGTTCCGTTGCATCTTCGTCGAAGGGTGGAATGCACATAACTCCTGTTACATTCAAACCTAGCTCATCTTTACATAATTTTATAAAATTATCGGCGTCTTCAGGTGCGATTCCGGCTTTTTGGTCTTCAAGCCCTGTATTCACCTGTACATACACGTCACATCGTTTGTTTTCTTCTTCAAATATACGTGCAAGAGTGCGGGCAAGTTTTGGGCGATCAACAGTTTCTATTACATCAAAGAGTTGAATGGCTTGACGTACTTTATTGGTTTGAAGTGGTCCAATTAAATGTAGTTCAACCCCATCAAATTGTTCACGAAGAGTAGGCCATTTTTCAGCTGCTTCCTGAACACGGTTTTCACCGAATATTTTTTGACCAGCTTCAAGTACTGGAAGAATTGTATCAGCAACATGTACTTTGGATACTGCAACTAAAGTAACGTCTTTTTCATGACGTCCAGATTTCTTTGCTGCCGATTCAATTTTGTCTTTTATATTAATCAGATTACTAGTCATGTCCTTCATCATCCGTTAAAGTCGGTTTTATGACAGGAAACCTAACAGAGATTGCATTAGAGCTCAATCGTGAAAGTCGATTTGATAATATGCCACGGGTAATATTTATAACAGATAATGGTGCTCAGCCTTACCCTGAAGATGTTATTGAAAGATTACCAAAAAATTCCATGGTTATTTTGCGTGATTATGATCTTGAAACCCGTGCAAATTTGGGAAAGGCCCTTAGATATATGTGCAAAACCAAAGGCATTAAATTTTTTGTGGCCGGCGATATTAAGCTTGCACTGATGCTAGATGCAGATGGTATTCATTTGCCCGAATTTATGTTATCAGAAGCCGAAAAAATAAAGCAAGATTATCCTTCAATGTTGATATCGGTTGCCGCTCATAAAGAAGAAACAATTGTAGAAGCAGAAAGGTTAAATTTATTTGCTTCATTGCTATCGCCAATTTATCCAACCAAAAGTCATCCGGAAACATTTGAGGATATAGGGAAAACGATCGGCATTAAGAGGTTAAATGAAGTGTGCGAGAAATATAAAATACCCGTATATGCTTTGGGGGGTATTAATAAAGAAACAGCACAAGAATTAATATATTCAAATATAGCAGGAATTGCAGGGATAAGAGGTTTTAAAGATTAGAAGCTGAAATTTGTGCCAAAAATAAGTGATTTAACATCGTCAATCGGCATAATTTCACTACCAACACCATAAGAATAATATGTAAATCTTCCCGTTAGATTAAGATTAGGAAACAGCCTATAAGCCGCGCCTATTTCATATGCTGATATATTATCAAACATCCCCATGTCGGATGTTATAAAAGTTGCAGGACCACTATTATATTCACCAAATCTTAAATTTGCCGACCAGTTGCTTCCTACATACCCTAGACCAAGATCATAACCAGAAAGATCAGCTGATAAAAGATTGTCATTCTGACTGAAGGAGGCCCCTAACTGAAACCCAGAATATCCGATACCTAGTGAAACGTTATATGCTTCTTGTCCAAGGAATCCATTCTGGTAAAAAGAAGAATATCGATCGGTTTTTGACTGAATAAAACTGGACCCTATAAAGAACTTTAAGGCAGAAGCATTATATAACCCATTGTCAGGACTATTATTCTTACCAAGTGAAAAGACGGCTCGAGACCCTCCAACATTATGAGAAAATAAATTTGCACCAGTATAGCCTAAAAGCGGATTAGAGATATCAAAAGAAAGCGATGGATTATATTGGTAATCCTGATCAACAGTAATTGAATAACCAGAACCACTATCGTCACTCAAAGAGATGATGGGACGAATACTATCATTTGTATCCCTAAGTTGAATATACTGATCATCGTCGTCTGGTGTCTCAAGAAACTGGATAAAATCTTGACCAAGTTCTTCTGTGATAATTTCGTCATAATTGATAGGAGAATTTTGTTCAGTAGGCCCTTTATAATTAGGATTCAAACGAATCTTGTCATCAGCATGAGCAATAGAAGACACATAAAGTGCTCCCAACATGCCAAAAAAGGTCGCGATAACGCGTATGTTTGTGTCCTTAAATTTCAATTTATAAACCAGATTTAATTAATAATAGTCTTTAAAATTCAACTGTTTACAGCCTATAGATACGAATAACATTGATTAACCACATCTCATGGTTAACAAATATTACACAGAATCCTAATCTAAGTATATAGAAATAAAATAGAAATTCAATCATTTGAGTCATTTAATTGTGAAATATTGAATTATTTCTACAAAGTTGTTTAAAAGATGATAAACAACTTTATCTAATTTGATGCAGTGGTTATGATGCACGAAAATGTTTCATCTATTCACTGTGGATTAATGAAGCAAATGTAACTTCGTGAAATGGAATAAATATAAAAATGTTACAGGATTTTTCAATGAAGGGCTTATTGACCAGTTTTATAGTGTTAATTGCATTATCAATAACCGGATGTGACACCCGAACAGATATAGGCGAGCCTCGTGTCAATTTAGTTGCGGCGGATGAAGTCTATGAAATTGGTGTTAACGCATATCTTTGGCGTGCGGCTCTGGACACTCTTTCTTTTATGCCAATGTTATCGGCTGAACCGATTAGTGGCACTATTCTTTCAGATTGGAAAATAAACCCTGCAGATTCTAATGAACGTACAAAAGTTGACGTTTATATTGTAGGAAAAGAACTTCGTGCAGATTCGTTAAATGTGACCGTTCACCGGGAAATGTTGCAAAATGGTAATTGGATGACAGCTGAACCAAGAGCGAATGCTGAAGCACAAATCATTCAAGCAATTACTATTCAAGCGAGATTATTGCGTCGCGATAATGCGCCAATAACATCATTTTAATATACCTAATTGTATTTTCAGGAATTTAGAAAATGACACGCTATAACGCTGGGTCTACTGAGGCAAAATGGCAAAAAATATGGGCAGAAAATGATACTTTCTGCGTAACAGAAGACCGTAGCCGACCAAAATATTATGTGCTTGAAATGTTTCCGTATCCTTCTGGAAAAATTCATATGGGCCATGTGCGTAATTATACGCAAGGGGACGTAGTCGCTCGTTATAAAAGGGCCAAAGGTTTTAATGTACTTCACCCGATGGGTTGGGACGCTTTTGGTATGCCCGCAGAAAACGCAGCAATGGAACATAATGTTCACCCAGCGAAATGGACATATGAAAATATTGATCATATGAAAAATCAGCTAAAACGAATTGGTTTTTCGTTTGATTGGTCCCGTGAATTAGCAACCTGCGATCCAGAATATTATGGTAAAGAACAATCAATGTTTATTGAATTCGTTGAGGCGGGATTGGTTTATAGAAAAGAATCTTGGGTCAATTGGGATCCAGTTGATAATACAGTACTTGCCAATGAGCAAGTCATTGACGGTAAAGGGTGGAGAAGCAGTGCTACTATTGAGCGTAAAAAATTAAACCAATGGTTTTTTAAAATAACTGATGCGGCGGATGATCTCGATGCGGAGTTGGATAATCTACCCCGGTGGCCGGAAAAAGTGCGCATCATGCAAAAAAACTGGATCGGCAAATCAAAAGGAATGCACCTAACTTTTGATGCAACTGAGACAGCTGATCAAATTACGGTTTACACGACACGCCCTGATACTATTTTTGGTGCTTCTTTTGTGGCAATTGCTGCGGATCACCCACTCGCAACTCAATATGCTGAAAATAATCCAGAACTAAAAGAATTTATTGAAGAATGCCGTAAACTTGGCACAAGCGAAGAAGCGCTTGAAAAGGCCGAAAAGAAAGGCTTTAAGCTAGATTTACATATGCTACATCCATTTATGGATGATTTAAAATTACCTGTTTATGTCGCAAATTTTGTATTAATGGAATATGGAACGGGGGCCGTATTTGGGTGCCCTGCGCATGATCAGCGTGATTTGGATTTTGCACGTAAATATAATTTAAATGTTCAGGCTGTCGTAATTCCTACAGGTGAAGACGAAGCAACATTTTCTGTTGATAATATTGCTTATACGGATACGGGATTAATTGGCAATTCTGATTTCTTAAATGGCATGACCATAGAAGAGGCAAAAGCAAAGATCATAGAGCTCGGGGAAGCAGGTGGTTTCGGAAAAGCAAAAACAAATTACCGTTTGCGCGATTGGGGTGTGAGCCGCCAGCGATATTGGGGTGCACCTATTCCAATGGTCTATTGTGATGATTGTGGTGTAGTTCCGGTCGGAATAAGTGATCTTCCCGTGGTTCTTCCAGAAGATATTACTTTCGATAAACCGGGTAATCCTCTAGACCATCACCCAACATGGAAGCATGTAAATTGCCCAAAATGTTCTAAGCCAGCAATACGTGAAACGGACACGTTTGACACATTTATTGATAGCTCATGGTATTTTGCGCGTTTTGCCTCTCCACATTCAGATCTTCCTTTTGATAAGGGAGCGGCTGATTATTGGTTACCTGTTGATCAATATGTAGGTGGTGTGGAGCATGCGATTTTGCATTTATTATATTCAAGATTTTATACCCGTGCCATGAAAGAAGTAGGGCTTTGTGATGTGAAAGAACCCTTTGATGGTCTATTTACACAAGGCATGGTCTGCCATGAAACTTACCAAGATCAAAATGGCGATTGGATTAACCCAGAAGATTTGACAAAAAAAGAAGATGGAAGCTTTGTTGTGGCTACTACCGGCGAAACTGTCACAGTTGGCGGCTCCGTAAAAATGTCAAAATCGAAAAAGAATGTTGTCGACCCAACGGCCATTATTGACACGTATGGTGCTGATACGGCGCGCTGGTTTATGCTGTCCGATAGTCCTCCTGAGCGTGACCTCGAATGGACAGAAGAGGGTGTCGAAGGTGCTTGGCGTTTCACACAACGCTTATGGCGTGCGGTAACAATGTCTCTTGATGAAAATTCTATTGGAATGGAAGAGCCAAGAGATTTTTCAAAAGACGCAAAAGACTTGCGTCGAATAACTCATTTATCAATTGATTCAATTGGTAAAGACATTGAAAATTTCCATTTTAATGCGGCTGTGGCACAAACATATAAATATGCCAATGCCATTTCATCTTTTAAGCCGGATGGATCCGATGGTGATAAATATGCATTATTTGAAGCCATAAAAACTATTATTTTGATCACCGCACCGATGATGCCTCATCTTGCTGAAGAAATGTGGTCGCTTATTGGTGGTGAAGGCTTGGTTTCTGATGCCCCTTGGCCAGTGGCAAAATCTGAATTAATGCAACAATCTTCTGTGATTGTAGTTGTCCAAGTTCAAGGCAAATTAAGGGACAAACTCGAAGTTGCGAAAGATATGGATAAAGCAGAACTTGAAGAACTTGCACTGGCTTCAGAGAAAGTTCAAGCATTTACGGATGGAAAAGAAATTCGCAAGGTTATTGTTGTTCCAAATAAAATTGTTAATATTGTCGTTTAAAGGAAAACTTTAAGGGTCTTATATGATCGTACGTCATAAATTCATCAAAGCTTTTGTCAGTCTTATTTGTTTACTGGTGCTGTCTTCATGTGGGTTTAAGCCTATGTATGGCCAAAATACGGCGGGCGGAGCCGAACTGGCACAATTGATGGCTAATATTGATATTGATCCGGTTAGAAGCCAAACGGGTCGACAAGAAAGACTTTCTCAACTTTTAGAAAATAATCTTAGAGATCGAATCTCTACTTTAAATGCAACAGGAGAAACCAGTTATATTTTAAGAACGAATTATGAAGTGATCGAGCAAGGGTATGGTATTAGAGAAGACGAATCTGTAACACTTATAAACTTAAGATTGATAGTAGAATTTGCATTGGTGGATATTGAAAGTGATAACGCCATTATGGATGGAACAGCCAGAGCGATCGTGACATATGATTTGGTTCAATCGGACTTTTCAAACATGACGGCGCGTCAAACATCTTTAGAACGTCTCGCCGAAGAAGCATCCAATCAAGTTATAACCCGCGTTGGAACATTTTTAAGCAATAATCAGAAAAGTTGAATAAATGAAACTTTCTTACCGTGATATTGATGCTCAAGTTAAAAATCTTTCGCCGCAATATCAGGCCGTTCTTATTTATGGCCCAGATGAAGGTCTGGTGCGCGAACGAGCAACGAAGATCGCGAAACAAGTCGTTGAGGACCTACAAGATCCTTTTCTAGTGGCCAATCTTGATCCAGATACGCTTAAAAAAGAACCCGGACAATTAGCAGACGAAGTTGCCGCCATATCCATGATGGGCGGAAGGCGTGTTATTCGCGTGGAGGGGGCCGCTGAAAATGCTACTAAGGCCGCGGAAAGCTTTTTGACAAATCCTGTCGGCGATGGACTTGTTGTGATAACGGCAGGTAATCTTAGACCTACATCTGGTTTAAGAAAATTGTTCGAAAAAGCAAAAAATGCAGCTGCACTTCCTTGTTATGAGGACAATCAAGCGTCACTGGATGCTCTTATCCATGAAGTCATGCGTGAAAATGGATTAACAATAGATCAGGATGCTGCCGCATTTTTACAGATGAATTTGGGAAATGATAGATTGGTTTCACGAAGTGAACTAAATAAGCTATCAATTTATATGGGACCACAAGAGACACGTGAAAGTGATATGGTTACATTAGATGATGTTTCTGCATGTGTTGGTGATAGCGGTGCTTTAAGTATCGATACAATCACAAACGCAACCATTAGCGGTGACCTTAAACGTCTGGATGACACACTCTTTAAAGCTTTTAATCGTGGCGAAAATGCAATTGCGGTATTAAGATCACTTTCAAGAAAAATTGGGCGTATGCATTTAGCTCGTGGATATATGGATCAAGGGTTCTCAGCAGATCAAGCAATGGGAAAATTAATTCCAAAAGTTTTTGCGATGGAAGCTCGCCGCTTTAAATCGGATTTGGGAAAATGGACCACAGGCAGGTTATCAAGTGCCATGGCTATTACGTCCGGTGCAGAACAAGATTGTAAAACAACAGGAATGCCAGTTGAAGCGATCTGTGCAAGAGCCTGCTTACGCATCGCCAACGCCGCGAAACAATAATTAAGTATGTATTGATACTCTCTTAAGGTCTATTATTTTAAACTTTCATAAATATTAAGACCTAGTGTTTTTTAGTTATTATTATTTTATGGACGTCATACGCTCAAGTCATTAGTCTAGCAGACTATAAAAACAAAATCTGGGAGTTTTAAGTGGCACATGTAAATCAGGAAAAATGGTCTTCGGGGACGGCCTTCTTGCTCGCGGCAATCGGTAGTGCGGTTGGATTAGGAAATATTTATCGTTTTCCATATGTCGTTGGTGAAAATGGAGGAGGCGCCTTTGTGATCCTTTATCTCGGGATCGTTCTTTTCTTTGGTATACCGCTCGTTATGACTGAACTAACAATTGGGAGGCGACGTCAGCTCCCTCCCTTTACCGCGTTTACGGAACTCTCAGAGGGTAAGAAAAGCCAACCCTTTTGGAAGTTTATCGGCTTTACCACCATTCTTACACCACTTGGTATTTTAGGGTTTTATTTTGTGATCGCAGGTTGGACACTAAATTATGTGGTTAGTCTTATAACCGGGCAACTCAGTGATCTTCAGGAAGGGCAAACACAAGCAGTTTTTGCTGAAATGATGGATAGCCCGGGAACACTAATTTTCTGGATGACTTTAAGTGTGGCGATTACTGCTTTTATTATTTCGCGCGGTATTAAAGCGGGGCTTGAAAAAGCCGTAAATATTTTGATGCCAATGTTATTTCTTATCTTGGTTTTGCTTGTGATCTATTCTTTCTTTAACGGTGGGATTAAGGAAACATTTGAATTTATGTTCACGCCTGATTTTGAAAAAATTAATATGAGAACTGTATTAGAGGCGACCGGACAGGCGTTTTTCTCACTTTCTCTTGGTAGCGCGACCATGCTTGTTTATGGTTCATATTTACCGAAAAATGAAAGTATCCCGAAACTCGCATGCGGGGTAGCCTTTGCCGATACATTTGTGGCATTAATTGCTGGATTTGCAATCTTTCCAATTATCTTTACCAATGGTCTTGAACTTGATAGCGGGCCAAATCTGGTTTTTGTGACGCTTCCGGTAATATTTGATCAAATGCCTTTTGGCCAAGTCTTTGGTATTCTTTTCTTCTTGTTGTTGGCTTTTGCAGCAATTACGTCAACAATTTCTCTCTTTGAACCAGCGGTTTCAAACCTCGAAGAGCGCGGCATATTTACACGTCGTAAAGCATCGCTTGTGGTTGGGTTGGGACTATGGTGTCTTGCCGCACTTTCTGCTCTATCGATGAACGTACTATCTGATGTTCGGCTTCTTACTTTTAATGATACGGTCGCGGGTAAGAATATTATGGATATTCTTGAATATATGTCCGCTAACGGAATGATGCTCTTTAATTCGCTCTTTGCAGGTATCTTCTTGGGCTGGGTTTTAAACCGAAAAGAAGCCCTTGAAGAGCTTGGCTTAGGGGATAGTATCCTCTTTAAATTCTGGCGGGGTATAATTAAATTTGTAGTACCAATCGTTGTCGGATATCTCATCATTGATTTCTTAGGATATGGATTTATTTAATAGAATATGATTAAAGCTGATTTTATTATCATAGGCGCCGGTATTGCTGGCGCCTCTGTTGCTTATGAACTTAGTAAGTATGGGAAAGTGATCGTCTTAGAAAGAGAAAGTCAACCCGGTTATCATACGACTGGACGAAGTGCAGCCGTTCTTGAGACAACATATGGTCAAGGTGACCCTGCCATTTATGCATTAACCAAAACCAGCAGCATATTTTTAGAAAACCCGCCTTCAGGGTTTACGGATGCAGAGCTCTTAAATTGGCGGGGGGAAATTTATATTGCTCCAAAGGATGATCGCGATAAAGTTATTGAGAGATATTAAAAATTGATCAAGATTACCGATGATGTAAAACTTGTTAATCGTGAAGAAATTAGAAAACTCGTTCCAATCATCAACGATAATTATAGTGACCTTGGTTTATATCTTGAAAATGAATTGGCTGATATTGATGTGCATGCGCTTCATGAAGGATATATGAAAGGCGCAAAATCGCGTGGCGCAGAATTTATTACGAATGCAGAAGTATTAAAAATTTCAAAGACAAATGTAGGGTGGTGCTTAGAAACGAATGCCGGTGACTATTCTGCGCCAATTATTGTCAATGCCGCTGGTTCATGGGTGGACGAAATTGCGAAAATGGCAGGCGTTAAAGAGATCGGAATTCGTCCGCAAAGACGCACGATGGTCGTCGTTGATGCGCCAGAAGGAATTCAAAATATTGATAAATGGCCAATGGTTGTAGAACTTGTAGACACCTTTTATTTTAAATCAGATGCAGGAAAAATTATCATTAGCCCTTGTGATACGTCCCTTTCTAAGCCATGTGATGCGCAACCAGAAGAAATTGATGTTGCATATGCGGCTCATTATTTTCATGAGTGCACAGATATAGAAATACGTAAAGTTGAACAAAAATGGGCTGGTCTTCGAAATGGTACACAAGATAAATACCCTGCACTCGGATTTGCACCCGATGCGGATGGGTTTTTCTGGCTCGCCGGTCAAGAAGGTATTGGTATCATGACATCACCGGCAATGTCACGCATAGCAGCTTCTATAATAATGGGTGAAGAAATTCGAAAAGACATTCGTGATGTCGGGATTGATTTATCTTTAATTGATGTGAAACGTTTCTTTTAAAGAACTATTTTTCCATTTTTTATTACCGATTTTACATGGTTGCCCCCTACGTAATAGGCGAGCTCAGCGGGATGTTCGATATCCCATCTTACAAGATCGGCAAGCATCCCTTCTTTAATAATACCACGATCCCTTAAGCCCAATGCTTTTGCGGCGTTACGTGTAACGCCCGCTATAGCTTCTTCTGGTGTTAATTGGAAAATTGTTGATGCCATATTGATCATAAGCTTCAAGGAAAGAACTGGCGATGACCCCGGATTACAGTCCGTTGCAACCGCCATAGGAACTTTATGTTTTCTAAGTAAGTCAATTGGCGGGCATTTGCTATCACGCAATGTATAATAGGCACCGGGAAGAAGCACCGCGATCGTTCCTGCTTCTTTCATATTTAATATGGCATCTTCTGTCAGATGTTCTAAATGATCGGCAGATAGAGCGCCATATTTGGCGGCAAGCTTTGCACCATTTTGATTGGATAATTGTTCCGCGTGTAGCTTAACATTAAGGCCTAGTTCTTTTGCCTTTATGAATATTTTTTCCATTTCTTGATATTGAAAACCGATTGTTTCACAAAAACCGTCTACGGCGGCGGCCATTTTCTGCTCAGCAATTTTTGGTAGCATTTCATTGATGATTAAATCGATATAATCGTCTCTGTTATTTTTATGTTCATCCGGTATTGCATGGGCGCCAAGAAAAGTGGCAATCACATCAATGTCATTATTTACATTCATTGTTCTTGCGACAGATAACATCTTTAGCTCTGTTTCCGTGTTTAAGCCATAACCTGATTTTACCTCTATGGTAGTGACACCCTCTGCTTTTAAATGAGAAAGTCTTTTATTAGCACTTTCAATCAGCTCAGCTTCAGTGGCATCACGCGTGGCTTGAACGGTTGATAAAATGCCACCACCACTTTTTGCAATTTCTTCATAACTTACGCCATTTAATCTTTTTTCAAATTCGTCAATGCGATTGCCGCCATATATTAAATGTGTATGGCAATCAATAAGTCCCGGTGATATATAATCACCTTCTGCATCTTCCATTTCGTAATCATAATGGTTTGGGAGTGATTCTTCAGAGCCGATCCATGTAATATAGTCATTTTCAATTACCATGGCAGTATTTTCAATTAAGCCATAAGGCGTTTCATTTTCTTGCATAGAAATCAAATTTACATTGGTCCAGATTTTATTGCTCATATATAGGACGCTTTCTTTAAAATTGACAATTAAATTTTATCGGTTAAGTTAACTTGTATAGACAACTATATCCAGAAGCAGAGTAAATGAAAAGAATAATATTTGAAAAGGCGTTATTAAATGGAAATTGGGCAGAAAATGTTCTGCTTGAAATCAATGATGATGGCGTTATCGCAAATATAGAAACGGGATATAATGGGTCTGGCGATAAGATTAGGGGATACGCACTTCCGGGATTAAATAATATTCATAGCCACGCCTTTCAACGCGCGATGGCGGGCCTTGCGGAATATTCTGCGTCTGATTTAGATAGTTTCTGGACATGGCGAGACATAATGTACAAATTCGCGGGGAAAATATCTGCCCATGATTTAAAGGTTATTGCTTCACATCTTTACCTTGAAATGCTTAAAGCGGGGTATGTATCTGTTTCTGAATTTCATTATCTTCATGATGCGCCGGATGGTGTAATGGATATGTCAAACGCGATTATGGATGCCGCCAATAATGTTGGTATTGGCCTTTGTCATTTACCTGTTCTTTATATGGCTTCAGGGTTTGGTGAAAATCCTTTAACGAACGAACAAGTACGCTTCAGTCAAAGTGCGGAAGGATTTGTTAGTTTGCTGATAAAATTAAATGAGCAGATCAATAAATTCGATCATCAGCATTTAGGATTGGCCTTTCACAGTTTGCGGGCAGTGCCAGAAAAGGCGTTAAAATATGTTCTTGAACACAACCCAACAATTGGGCCTATACATATCCATATAGCCGAACAATTAGCGGAAGTAGATGATTCAATATCATTTTCTGGAAAAAGGCCGGTGGAATGGCTTTATGAAAACTTTGAAATTGATAATAGATGGTGTCTTATTCATGCAACTCATTTATCTGATGATGAGGTGGGTATGATCGCTAAATCTGGCGCGGTCGTTGGTCTTTGCCCAACCACTGAAGCCAATTTAGGCGACGGAATTTTCCCACTAAAAGCATTTCTTGATATGGGGGGTAACTTTGGTATTGGTTCCGACAGCCATATAAGCGTCAGTGCCAGCGAAGAATTGCGCCTATTAGAATATGGCCAAAGATTAGATATGCAGAAACGTAATATTGCAACATCTGAAAAAGAGGTTCACACAGGCACCAACCTTTATAAGAATGCTTTAAGGGGAGGGTCAATGGCGAGCGGCTTTAATAATAATGAAATAAAAACGGGCAATCGTGCTGACCTTATCGTCCTTGATCGTAATGCGGCAACATTGTTAGCAACGCCTGATAATCATATCATTGATCGATTTATTTTTAACGGAAATCAAAATGTAATTCAACATGTTTTTGTGGCAGGTAAACACTTAATAAATAACTATAAGCATGCTAACGAAGATCAAATTTATGATAAATTTAAAACGGTCATGGAAGGTTTGCAAAAACATCTTGACTAGCCTGTATATACAAGGGCATATTATTATACAAATTTCAGGAGATTAAATTGACTACCGTCCTAAAATCAGAACCATTATACCGTAAAATCAAGGATCATATTCTTGACCGTATTGATAGCGGTGAATGGGGATCTTCTATGCGGGTGCCTTCTGAAAATGAATTGGTTAAAGAATTTTCTGTGTCCCGTATGACCACAAACCGTGCATTGCGTGAATTAACCGATGAAGGATATCTTATTCGTGTTGCCGGTGTTGGAACTTTTGTTGCCGAATTAAAAGCGAAAAGTAATCCACTAGAAATTCATAATATCGCTGATGAAATTCGAGCGCGTCACCATGAATATTCTGCTGTCGTTCTTACATGTGAAACTATTAAGGCTAATGAAAAAATTGCAGGGATTATGAATGTAAATGTTGGTGACCCTTTAACTCATTCACAAATAATCCATAAAGAACAAGGAATACCGATCCAGTTGGAAGATCGGTTGGTCAATGAAATAATCGTACCGGGTTATGGGGCGCAAGATTACACTAAGCAAACACCTTATGAATATTTAATTAAAAAAGCACCTTTGCAAAAAGTAGAGCATATCGTTAAGGCAATTATTCCAACTGCGGCTATAAAGGAAGTATTAGACATGTCAGATGATGACGCATGTCTTTTAGTGGAAAGACGCACTTGGACAAAAGGACAAGTGGCGTCGACAGCGAAATTATATCATCCGGGTTCAAGATACGAACTTTCGGGACTTTTTAAACCAGAACAATTTTAATTTTTAAATAAGATGACATATAAAAATTTGACTTTTTAACTTGTATATACAGGACATAAAAATGAATAAAAACAACCGTATAATAAAAGCGCCAACAGGCGTTGAATTGAATGCAAAACATTGGGCGGCAGAGGCACCCCTTCGTATGCTTATGAATAACCTTGATCCAGAAGTGGCTGAACGTCCAGAAGATCTGGTGGTATATGGTGGTATTGGTAAAGCCGCACGTAATTGGGAATGTTTTGATAAAATCGTTGAAAGTTTAAAGAACTTAGATGAAAATGAAACTCTTCTCGTTCAATCTGGTAAACCTGTCGGTGTTTTTAGAACCCATGAAGATGCGCCACGTGTACTAATTGCCAATTCAAATATTGTACCGCATTGGGCCAATTGGGATCATTTTAATGAACTCGATAAAAAAGGTTTAATGATGTATGGCCAAATGACAGCTGGTAGTTGGATATATATCGGAAGCCAGGGGATCGTGCAGGGAACATATGAAACCTTTGTTGAAATGGGACGCCAACATTTTGGCGGTGATCTTAAGGGAAAATGGTTCTTAACTGGTGGTCTCGGTGGTATGGGCGGCGCTCAACCGCTCGCAGCAACTATGGCTGGCGCCTCAATGCTTGCCATTGAATGCAGAAGCGACCGTATCGATTTCCGTTTACGCACGAGATATCTTGACAAACGCGCAGAAACATTAGAAAGCGCGATGGAAATGATCAATCAAGCAACCAACGAAGGGAAGGCGATTTCTGTTGGCTTGCTAGGTAATGCAGCAGAAATTATTCCTGAAATGTTAAAGCGTGGCATCCGTCCGGATGCTGTTACCGATCAAACCTCTGCTCATGATCCCATTAATGGTTACCTTCCTATTGGATGGAGTGTTGATGAATGGGAAAGTAAAATTGACAGCGCGCCAAAAGAAGTAGAAAAGCAAGCTAAGAAAGCGATGGCGGAACATGTTAAAGCCATGCTTGAATACCATAAAATGGGTGTTCCAACTTTTGATTATGGTAATAATATTCGTCAGGTTGCTTTTGATGAAGGCGTGGAAAATGCGTTTGATTTTCCTGGCTTTGTCCCTGCTTATGTTCGTCCGCTATTCTGCCGTGGTATTGGGCCATTCCGTTGGGCGGCCCTTAGTGGCGACCCAGAAGATATTTATAAAACCGATCAAAAAGTAAAAGAACTCATTCCTGATAATCCGCACCTTCATAACTGGCTTGATATGGCTCGTGAACGTATCCAATTTCAAGGATTACCAGCGCGGATATGTTGGGTCGGACTTGGCGAACGTCACAAACTTGGCCTTGCCTTTAATGAAATGGTCAAGAACGGAGAATTAAAAGCACCCGTTGTGATCGGTCGAGATCATTTGGACAGTGGGTCAGTGGCAAGCCCTAACCGCGAAACAGAAAGTATGATGGATGGCTCGGATGCTGTTTCTGATTGGCCACTCTTGAACGCGCTTTTGAATACGGCAAGTGGTGCGACTTGGGTATCTCTTCATCATGGCGGCGGTGTTGGGATGGGTTTTTCTCAGCATAGTGGTGTTGTTATTATGTGCGATGGGACTGATAAAGCGGCGGAAAGAATTGGTCGCGTTCTTTGGAATGATCCGGCTACAGGCGTAATGAGGCATGCCGATGCGGGTTATGATATAGCGCGTGAATGCGCAATGGAAAAATGCTTAAACCTTCCTATGTTGGAGAAATAATCATGAGCTTTCAAATAAATCCAGGTGAAATGACGCTCCGTGAATTGAGACTTCTATACCGCGAAGAACAGAAAATAACGCTTAAAAGCGATGCCTGGGAAATCATACATCAATCACGAAATGTAGTTGATACGATCACGGATGAAGGACAGACAGTATATGGCATTAACACGGGTTTTGGTCTGCTTGCCCAGACATCAATACCAGAAGATCAATTGGAGCTTCTCCAAACAAATTTGGTCATGTCCCATAGTACCGGGGTCGGCAGACCCATAACAGATGATGTCGTCAGGCTTATTTATGCTCTTAAGGTATCAAGTCTTGCCCAAGGATATTCTGGCATTAGAGCGTCTACTATTGAAACATTTCTAAAATTTATTAATGCAGGATTGATTGCTGAAATTCCGCGCAAAGGTTCTGTAGGTGCGTCTGGTGATCTGGCGCCGCTTGCACACATGACGGCTGCGATAATGGGCGAAGGCTTCGTCAATTTAAATGGCGAACGGATGACCGCTAAAGAAGGACTCGATAAAAGCGGATTGCAGCCTTTAAAATTAAGTTCAAAAGAAGGACTTGCATTTTTAAACGGCACACAAGTATCAACGGCGTTAGCGCTTAAAGGGCTTTTTCAAGCGGAGGATGTTTTTGCGTCTGCAGTGGTTTCTGGCTCTATGAGTGTAGATGCATTAATGGGAAGCGTTGCACCTTTTGATAAACGTATTCATATTGCACGTGGTCAACCCGGACAAATCACGGTATCACAGAAATATTTATCCTTGCTATCCGGAAGTGAAATAAATTTAGCGCATCATGACTGTGAAAAAGTGCAAGATCCATATTCGCTAAGGTGCCAACCACAAGTAATGGGGGCAGTTTTAGATATTATTAATAATGCAGCAAGCACACTCATTATTGAGGCAAATGCGGTCACTGATAACCCACTTATTTTTACCGATAATGGGGATGTAATTTCAGGGGGTAATTTCCATGCTGAACCAGTGGCCTTCGCGGCCGATATTCTGGCCATGGCAATCTGTGAAATAGCAAGTATTTCTGAGCGCAGACTTGCGATTTTGGTTGATCCTAAAATGAGTGATTTACCAGCGTTTCTAGTTAAAAATAGCGGCGTTAATTCTGGATTTATGATCGCGCAGGTTTCTGCTGCTGCACTAGTGTCAGAAAATAGAACCATGTCCCACCCTTCAAGCGTTGATAGTATTCCTACATCCGCTAATCAGGAAGATCATGTCAGCATGGCGACATACGGTGCTCGCCGTTTAACAGACCTTGCATTTAATAGTGCAACGGTTATTGGTGTTGAGCTTTTGGCCGCGGCCCAAGGCATTGACTTTAGGGCACCGCATAAAACATCCCCCGTATTGCAAAAAGTGCATTCTAAAATTCGTGAACGCGTTCCACATTATACAGTGGATCGCTTTTTTGCTCCAGATATGGAACAGGCGACGAATATGGTGCTCGAAGGTGATTTTTCTGATCATATCATCGATATTCTACCTTCAGGAAATATGTAATGGACCTATATTTTTTCCATAAAGGATCAAAACCGCTTCTTGTTAGTATGCCTCATGTTGGTTTGGAAAATCCGGAATATATTAAATCAAATATGACGTCTCACGGCGTTAATATGATGGATACAGATTGGTATATTGATCGTCTTTATGATTTCTTGCTTGATATGGATGTCTCGATTATAGGGGCAAAATATTCCAGATATGTTGTTGATTTAAATCGCGGCATTGATGGAACTAATCTTTATCCAGGAAAAAAAGTATCGGGATTATGTCCAACACATACGTTTGATGGTGACTCGCTTTATAAGAAAGATTTTAAAATAGATGAAGCCGCGCGAATTGATCGATATTGGCGTCCTTATCATGATAAAATTAGTAATGAGCTCTCACGAATTAAACAGTATCACGGCTTCACACGACTTTGGGATGCCCATTCAATAAAAAGTCATGTACCTGAACTATTTAATGGTCGATTACCAGATTTAAACTTGGGAACAGGAAATGGTACCTCTGCGGATATGGAACTGGTCAAAAAGTTAGATAAAATTATTAGAAATTCAAAATATACCAATGCCCTTAACGGGCGATTTAAAGGGGGGTATATAACACGGCATTACGGTGATCCGAAAAATAATATTGATGCTATTCAGTTAGAGATCTCTCAAATAACATACATGAATGAAAAAACGAATGAATTTGATGAGCGTCTTGCCAATCAACTTAGACCTACCCTGAAAAAGCTTATCGAAACTCTAATAAGTTTTCCTAAGATGTAAGGTTGCATCAATCCGTCATAAGGGCTTGGAATAATTTCATCATATCCAAATGCTGCGCCAAATTTGTCACATTGTTAGTAATGCTTGGGTCTTTCAATATCTCTTGTCCAGTCACTTGTGCGTATTGTCGGATGCTTAACTCAATGGCTTTTGGGCCTTCGTTTTGAAGGGCGTTTTTCACCTGATCTTTGCATTTATTATACATAAATGTTTCGACTAATTGTGCCATATCACGGTCCGCAGTTGTGGTGGCACTTTTAGTTAAAGTAGACATCGAACCAATGGATGGGTGCTGACTTAAGGTTGAAAAAACCCAACGTGCCATCACACCTTTGTCTTCTTCAGTCGTATTTGATACCAGACACTGTGATAATGCGTTTGCATGTTCACCCGATATAGCAGGAGTGGATATTCCTAATGATATAAGCATTAATATTATGAATTTTTTCATATTATTCCCTATTAAATAATCGTGACTGATTTATATATGCCATATGCTTTTGGATAAATTAAGGCAAATGTAAAATGCTATTTTATTCAAATTTGTAAACAATATAATTTATCGGTGATAGCCTTATAAGAAATCGATATTGTGGCAGCAATGTTTCACAATCCCGGTTGAATAAGTGCAAAAAAGTTTTTATGATGTTCACATAGAAAAGTAAAAGGATCAAGAAAATGGATGCCATTACACTAAACCTGTTTCCAACAGCTGTTCATCAAGTGAGAACTAAAGGATGGGATAAATATAAAGGGTATCTGTTAGACTCTATTAACAATCAGCCAGATCCAAGTTATCGGCCTAGAGCAGGATACTATACGGATTATGGAAAACCGCAGCCGTGGCGAAAAAAAATTTGGGGAGAATTTATTGAGCCTGAACTGAGGCCATTTATTGCAAGTACGCAAACAAAATTGCAGGATATTTGGGCGCAGCAATATATCGATCAAGCGGGATTTACAACTCATCGCCATCAGCCAACAGGATATAGTTGCGTCCTTTATGCCGAGTTTGATCCCAACGAACATTGGGCGACCACTCTTTTTAGACCATTCTTAGACCCAAATGATGTAAGAAATGTAAATGATTGTTACACCCCTAAAGTAGAAGAAGGAGAAATTCTTATATTTCCTTCATGGATGTTGCACCAAGCAACACCGAGCGATTCTTTGGTGCCAAGAACAATAGTTGCTTTTAATTTGGAAGAAGACCTGAGTAAACGCATGTAATTATTGGATAAGAATTTTTTAACATCAATAAACCATAGGTGGAATT
This sequence comes from Pseudemcibacter sp., assembly GCF_965661635.1. Taxonomy (NCBI): domain Bacteria; kingdom Pseudomonadati; phylum Pseudomonadota; class Alphaproteobacteria; order Emcibacterales; family Emcibacteraceae; genus Pseudemcibacter; species Pseudemcibacter sp. Next base: position 90,356 of record NZ_CBFIEP010000041.1, read on the forward strand.
TTAACTATGCAAAATATTTTCGTACAGATTAAATGTGAACTTGGTAAAGTTTATGAAGTCGCAGAAGCACTCGTGGATAATATTGAAGAAACAGAAGATTTATATTCTATTTCTGGTGCTTTTGATCTGATGATAAAGTTTCATTTATCAGATGAAATTGATATTGGCCGCTTCATTAATGAAAAAGTACAAACAGTTGATGGTATCAAAGATACATTCACGATTATGACTTTTAAAGCCTTTAAATAACTAAAGTGATTTGGGCTTTATGACTTAGGTCAATTTTTTTTATGATTGTTTATCCTATAAAGTCGGCATGACTCAGGAGAATACAGTACTAAAATCAGTTGATGTGACACGACCTAAGCGTTTGCCACGTTATACAAGCTATCCAACCGCGCTGGAGTTCGGCCCGATTGATGGTAAATCCCACGATAAATGGCTTAAGTCACTACCTATTTGTGAACCGATTAGTTTATATTTTCATATACCCTATTGTGATAAGCTTTGTTGGTTTTGTGGATGTTTCACGACCATAAGTAATAAATATGGCCCTGTTGAAAAATTTCTTGAGGTTTTAAAACAAGAAGTTCGACAAACAGCTAAAAAGACGGGTCGTTTAAAAGTTAGTCATATTCATTTTGGTGGTGGTTCTCCGTCAATTTTAGATCCAGCAGATTTTAGAAGTTTGATTGATGTTTTAAGCGAGTGTTATGACATTGACGACGTGCCGGAATTTGCGATTGAAATTGATCCTCGTACCGTTGATCGTGATAAAATATTTGCTTATGCATCGTCTGGTGTAAATCGCGTAAGCCTTGGTATCCAAGATTTTAATCTAAAAACCCAAGAAGCAATAAATCGAATTCAAACGGTAGATCTAATTGAAAAAACCATGCGAGACTTTAAAGGCGCTGGTATTGAGCGTGTCAATTTTGATTTAATTTATGGACTTCCTTATCAATCTATCGACACAATAGCTGAAACAATTTTAACAACAATAAAATTTAAACCCAGCCGTATTGCACTTTTTGGGTATGCCCATGTCCCACATATGAAGAAACATCAAAAATTAGTTGGGGAGCATGAATTGCCCAATCAAAAAGAACGCCAAGCACAGTTCAATTGGGCAAGCAAAATGTTGACCGACAATGGATATCGCGCAATCGGATTGGATCATTTTGCATTACCCGACGATCATTTATTCACGAGTTTTGATCAAGGTAAATTAAAACGAAACTTCCAAGGATATACTGATGATACGGCAAACTCTTTAATTGGGTTTGGCCCTTCTGCTATTAGTAACTTACCTGATGGATATGCGCAAAACGTACCTTCTATTCGCGATTATATTGAAAAAGTATCAAGCAATAAGTCCTCTGTCGTGCGTGGTTTAAGCATATCAAATAAAGATAAAATGTTTCGCGATGTTATTTCTACTTTGATGTGTTATTTCGAAGTTGATCCGGTAAAAATCACGATGGAACATCACATTCATTATAATTTTAAAATAGAAATAAAAAATTTAATGAAACTTGTGGAAGCTGGATACATGAGCCGTGACGGTAATAACTTTAAGATTAATAAAAAAGTAATGCCATATCTTAGGGCGATTGCGACCGTTTTTGATCAATATTTCGATCAAAACTCTTCAGACATCATTTCAAGATGCGTTCATGAAAGCGAAGGGTAATATTATTCTTTAATATACCCCGTTAATTTCTTTAAAATATTTGCCAGTGAAGCACGTTCTTTTTCATCGAGAATACTAAGTATATTGTTCTCATACTCAAGAACGAGCGGAACAATATTATTGTAAACATCTTGCCCTTTAGTTGATAACATTAGCTCTGAGCGTCTTTTGTCTTCACTTGAAAATTGTCTTTCTATTAGATCATTTTTAATCATGTTGTTAATAGCGCGACTGACGGCAACTTTATCCATAGCTGTTTTTTTAGCCACATGCCCGGCTGATACGCCGCTAGACACACCAAGCACTGCCATAACTCGCCATTCTGTATGCGCTATGCCAAATTGGTCCGTATATAATTTTGAAAGGTCATCACTTATAAGATTGGTTAAGTAAGAGAGTTTATAAGGTAGAAATTCTTCGAGTAGTAGTTCGGTTTTGTTCATTTTAATGTTTTTCTAAAATTAACTTGCAATTAGTTTCATATGTAACTACTGTAGTGCTAACAACAATATTCGTCAATAGTATATAAATTGATAGAAAGCGCAACATTATGAAACTGGCATCATTAAAGCACGGTAGAGACGGCAAGTTGGTCGTCGTATCCAAAGATCTCTCTAAGTATGTTTTAGCTACTAACGTAGCCGCTACAATGCAACAAGCGCTTGATAATTGGAGTGACTGTGAAGCAGGACTTAAATCACTTTATGATGATCTAGATAGCGGAAAATTAACAGGACACGATTTTAACCCTTGTGAATGTGATGCGCCGTTACCGCGCTCTTATCACTGGGTTGATGGCAGTGCTTATGTTACTCATGTTGAATTGGTCCGTAAAGCACGCGGCGCAGAACTACCACCGAGTTTTTGGGAAGACCCGCTTGTTTATATGGGGGCGTCGGATGCTTTTATCGGCCCCTGTGATGATATTGAAGCGGGATCAGAAGAATGGGGAATTGATCTTGAGGCAGAAGTTGCAGTGATTACGGATGATGTGCCCGCCGGCACGACTGCTGAAGACGCAAAGAAACATATCAAGCTAATCTCGATCTTAAATGATGTCTCACTCCGTAATTTAATTCCAGCGGAACTTGGTAAACAATTTGGTTTTTATCAATCGAAGCCTTGGACGGCATTTGCACCCGTTTTCGTAACACCTGATGAATTGGGTGATGCATGGGACGGTACAAAAGTTCATTTGCCACTACATGCAATATTAAACGGTGAAAAAATTGGCTCACCAAATGCAGGCATTGATATGACTTTTGATTTTACTGAGCTTGTTGAGCATTGTGCAAAGACGAGATCACTCGTCGCTGGAACGGTCATTGGCTCAGGAACCGTTTCAAATAAAGGTTCAAATGATGGCTCCTGTTGTCTTGCTGAAATAAGATGCTTAGAAACAATTGCCAATGGAAAACCAACAACCCCTTTCATGAGCTTCGGCGATAGAGTCGAAATTGACATGTTTGACAAAGATGGCAATACAATATTTGGCAGAATTGATCAAAAAGTTGTTAAATTTAAAGAGTAGCTGAACTATACCTAATTTAAGCAATAATGTCGGCAAATCTCTCTTTCAATTCTTGAATAATGATTTGAGCAATTAAGTGATAATCTTTAATGCGTGGACTTGTTCGACGCCAAGCAAGTCCGACTGACCTTTTGAAACTTTTCTTAAAAAACGGTAGAACCTTTATTTCTTTACTGGCCTTAATTTCTGAAGCAGCATAAATGCCAGAAAAGAAACTTAAACCCATATTCATCGCAACCATATGCCTAACGGCATCCAGGCTAGTGCCTTCATATTCGCTCAATATTTGACAGTCATATTGACTTGCGATGACTTGCGCTTGTTCAAAAAGTTGATGGCCAAGCCCTAGAGTTATGACCTTTTGGCCTTTCAGATGGTGCCCTTCTATTTTAGTTAGCTTAGATAATTTATTTTCAGAAGACATACCGACTAATAACGGTTCATCAAACAAAGTCATATAAGAGAGTTCCGCCATAATGGTCGGCGTTGCTGTGAATAATAAATCATATTTCCCTTGATCAAGACCAATTTCAAGTTCACGCGGTGGCGCTTCAATTATATGAAGCCGGAGGTCAGGATATTCTTTATGAATGAGCGGAATAATATATGGTAAAATATAAGGCCCAAGGGAAGGGGGAACACCAAGATGAATAACACCGCCTAATGACTTTCCTGCAATAGTAGCGGCGTCACAAAAATAATCCACATCTTGTAAGATAATACGAGCTTTTTCTGTTAATTTTTCACCAATTGGCGTTAAACGAACCATTTTATTTGTTCGTTCGAATAGCTCTACACCAAGTTTTTCTTCCAATTCTTTAATTTGTCCACTGAAAGCCAAACATAGAAGTTTAGAATTGGCCTTAAGAAGCTTAGTCAGCAGACCTCATGTTAATGACTATGAAATTCAAGAGTTAAAAAAACAAAAATTACAAATAAAAGAAGCAATTCATAGAACGAATAAGGAAGCACAAACCGCTTATTAAAGCATTCATGCGTTATGATTTAATAAGAGATTAGTTAAGTAAGCGTAATCTTAGATTTTGAGATCATAGCTTAACCCGGAACTAGAAGTAGTTCCGGGTTTTATATTTATAGGCGTTCCAGAATAGCGGAAAGCGCATCAAGGGTGCTATAGCCCAATTTTATACTACGTTCTGGGGACCAGCCAGTTTCTGGATTTGGGCTATCAACAGTATCTTTAAATGGCATTTCAAGTGTCATGGAGACGGCATTAAAACGGTGGGCAATCTGGTTTGTACTCATGCCTAAATTTCCTGTGCCGGGGGCACTTTTGCTATATCCTTTTCCATTCTGAAAATCCGGATTTGCTCGCTCTAGTTCGCGTCCAAACATGTAGGCTGTATCAAGGTTATATTGATTTAAATCGGGAACCCCTTCAAAGCACGCAATGAAATTATAAGGAAGCGCTTCATCGCCATGACAATCAAGTGAGAAATCAAGACCCTTTTCATCCATTTTATTTCTCAGATGAAAAATCTCGGGGCTAATTTCGGGATCGGGATCATCCCAATCTCTATTAAGGTTTTGCCCTTTTGCATTGCAGCGTAAATGGCCACGAATGCTGCCATCGGGATTAACATTAGGCATTATATAAAAAACACAATTATTCAGTAGTTCACGACTTAAGGCGTCATCATCATCAAGTAGACGATTTAAAATTCCTTCGACCATCCATTCAGCCATGCTCTCTCCCGGATGCTGTCTTGCAATAATCCAGATTTTTTTCTTTCCTTCGCGTTCCTCGCCAATGGTCAAGAGATCAAGATCACGTCCATCACAGCTTTCGCCGATCACATCAAGTTTTACACGCTCATGCATGGCCGCTGTTGAAACCAGTTCCTGGTGTCGATCATAACTATAAGGGGCAAAATAAGCATAATAAACGCTATCGGTTTCCGGAACGTGTTGGATGGTCAGCGTACTATTCTTATAAACTGTACTGACCCGAAACCAAGTTTCATGGTCATATGATGCCACGACCTGATAATTCTCCCAACCACCGGGATAGGCGGCACCATCCGCTCCTTCAATATTTAAAGCACAAAGTTGGCCTTTCGCGCCTGTTAGTCGGAAATGGAACCACTGATAAAAATCTGAATTATTATCTTTGTTTATAGAAAGTCGAATATTTCCCGGGCTGCTGGCATCAAGGATATTGATATTACCGCTGTCAAAATTACTGCTGATTTTCATGATCATCTCTCAAAGTTATTCTATGAATTATTTATAGTCTCATTCAATTAAAACGTAAACGTGACTTTTTTAAATTCTTCTCGTAAAGTGGCATAAAATAATATTACGGAGATTATATGTCAGAATATAGTGATGAAATGTATGCGGGGTCACAAAAACCAAATTTCATGGGACACCCAATAGGGCTTTCAGTTCTCTTCTTCACAGAAATGTGGGAACGCTTCTCATATTATGGAATGCGTACAATCCTTATTCTTTATCTTACGAAATACCATCTCTTTGGTGTTGATGAAGCCAGTATGATTTACGGTGCCTATGCAGGTATGGTTTATATGATGCCAATTATTGGTGGATATTTGGCGGACCGTTATCTTGGCAGCAGGAAAGCGGTAACTTACGGTGCCATTCTGTTGGTGGCAGGACATGGTTTGATGGCCTTCCATGGCCCCGCAGCGTATATGAGCGGGGATATCGTTATAAGGGACGAATTCTACATCAATATATTCTTTCTGGCCCTCGCACTTATCATTGGTGGTGTCGGCTTCTTGAAAGCAAATATTTCATCTGTCGTTGGTGCGCTTTATGGCCCAAATGACCCGCGTCGTGATGGTGGATTCTCAATTTTTTATATGGGAATTAATCTAGGATCATTCGCCTCCATGATTATTGTTGGGTATGTTGGTGAAGTTCATGGCTGGAATTATGGTTTTTCACTAGCCGGCATTGGTATGTTGTTTGGTTTACTCGTTTTCTTGTGGGGACAAAAGTATCTTGGTGGCCGTGCAGAACCACCTAAACCTGAAGTTCTAAAAGAGAAATCACCAATTGGTTTAAACAAGGAAAATACTATTTACCTATTTGGTCTTGGCATGGTCGCCCTTAGTTTCGTCATGATGCAATATGATGAAATGGTTATACAGTTGGTGGGTATATCTGGAACATTTATGATTGGACTTGTGCTTTTTTATGGATTTACAAAGTGTGATAAGGTGGATCGAGATCGTCTCTTTGTTGCACTCTTTTTGATCGCAGTACAGTCCGTTTTTTGGGCACTGTTTGAACAACAAGCTGCCAGCTTGACATTGCTGGCGGATCAACAATTTGATCTGAATTTCTTAGGATTGAATATTCTGGCGTCGCAAGTACAAACCATGAATGCGATGTTTATTATTATGTTTGCTCCTGTAATGGCGTGGGCTTGGCTTGCGCTTGCGAAAAAGAAATGGGAGCCATCTACGCCGGCGAAATTTGGTTATTCACTTTTGATAATCGGTGCAGGTTATATCGTGTTTGCTTGGGGTATGGGACTTGATGATAGCACCTCCAAGAGCTTCCTTTGGTTAATCTTCATTTATTTTATGCTGACACTCGCTGAACTTTTCTTAAGTCCGGTTGGGCTCTCGATGGTTACGAAATTAAGTGTACCGAAGATCGTGGGAATGATGATGGGAACGTGGTTTTTGTTTACGGCGCTTGGTAATAACGTAGCCGGTTGGATAAGCTCTCTAATGGGTAGTCAGGAACATGGTGCAGCAAGTGGTACACTTGATATGACTGCGACAATGGATCTTTATACGATGATCGGTCTCGGCAGTGGAGTGATTGGGATCATAATTTTATTGCTGACGCCTCTCTTAAAAAAAGGAATGCACGGCGTTCATTAATGACGAAAGGCCGGAAAGTTTCGGCCTTTTTTGTTCCTTAAAACACTGTCATAATTTCTTCAAGTGGCTTTTTCCATTTTGCATGGGCGGGCACGGTCGCATCCTCTGCCGGGTGACCAACGACCAAAATCATTTCTGGTTTTTCAGTCGACGGCCGCCCACACAGCTCATTTAAAAACTTCATAGGGTTTGGCGTATGGGTTAGCGTGCTAAGCCCCGCTTTATGAAGCGCCGTGATTAGAAACCCTGTAGCAATACCGACACTCTCATTGACATAATAATTTTTAAATTTACGTCCGTTTCGATCAATACTGGTGCGCTGTGCAAAAATAACAATAAGCCATGGTGCTTCGGTTAAATGCGGCTTGTGGTCATTGGTACCAATGGGCTCAAGTGCTCCCAGCCATTCATCGCTGGCACGTCCTGCATAGAATGTTTTTTCTTCTTCTTCTGCGGCATCACGAATTTTTTGTTTATGGTCGGGATTTTCTATTATTGCAAAATGCCAAGGTTGATGGTTTGCGCCACTTGGGGCAAGACCTGCGGCTCGAATACAATTTTCAATCACTTCTCTAGGGACGGGTCTAGAAGAATACTCACGTACCGTATGGCGCTTCTTCATCAATTCATAAAACTCTTCTGATTTACTAATCATTTCTTTATCGCTCATTTCCCATTTGTCTGGAATCGGCAGCGCTTTATATTCATGGTCAAGTGGAATGGATGATTGAAAACTTTTATCTTCTTTTGTCATAACGAACCCCTTTATTATTAAGCATTACATCTTATTCATGAAATGTTACATATGCAACTATTAGTGTTAATCATTCAATATTAGGAACATTATTCGCTTCTTCTTTTAAAATTTCTAGCTCAAGCCATTCTTCTTCTTTTTGATCCCGGAGGGCATTTAGTTTTTCAAGTTCGGCAGAACATTTATGAAATAGGTCAGGGTTTTCGGAATAAAGATTTGGTTCCGCTAATTTTTCCTCAAACATTTTTATGTTCTTTTCAATCTTGGCAATTTCCTTAGGAATATTTTCAAGCGCAAATTGATGTTTGAAACTCAGTTTTTTGGGTTGATTTTTTTGTTTAGCTTTAATTTCTTTCTTTTCTTTATTCTTCTGTTCAGTGCGCTTCTTAGGTCCATCTGTGCGGTTTTTTCGTTGTCTTATATAATCTTTATATCCTCCAGGATATTCAACCACATCACCGTTGCCTTCCATCGCTATCGTTGATGTAACCAAGCGGTCTAAAAAGTCACGGTCATGGCTAACCAAAATAAGCGTTCCTTCATATTCACTCAGTACATCTTGCAATAAATCCAATGTATCCATATCCAGATCATTCGTTGGCTCATCTAAAATGAGAAGGTTTGTTGGTTGAGCAAGTGTCTTGGCGAGCAGAAGCCTGTTTCTTTCTCCCCCTGATAATGAACTAACAGGACTGTGCGCCTGCGATGCATCAAATAGGAAATCTTTTAAATAGGAAATGATGTGTTTAGAATGACCGCGGACCATTATATGATCACTACCGTCACTTAATGTTTCCCAAACCGTATTGGTTTCTTTAATGAGTGAACGATGTTGATCTAGGAATGTAGGAATTAAATTAGTACCTAACTTCACCCGTCCTTGATCCGGTTGAAGGTCTCCGGTTAGAATTTTTAAAAGTGTCGTTTTACCCGTGCCGTTGGAACCTATAATGCCAACACGATCACCTCTTAGAATTTTACAATTGAAATTTGTTAAGATCGTTTTTTCACCAAAGGAATGGAATACTTTATGGACTTCAATAACCTTTTTGCCGGATGATTTGCCACTATCAGTAGCGATTTTGGCTGAACCAACGACAGCGATTTGTTTTTCACGTTGATCACGTAATTCCCAAAGGCGCCTCATGCGCCCCATATTTCTTTTTCGTCGAGCCGTAATCCCTTTATGTGACCAGTCCGTTTCTTTTTCAATCAGCTTATCTAATTTTTCCCGCTCGACGGTTTCTTGCTCAAGAATACCAGATGACCATTCATCAAAGTGTGCGAATCCCTTATCAAGTCGCCTGACCTTTCCGCGATCAAGCCAGAATGTCGTGTTGGTCAGGTTATTTAAAAATGTTCGGTCATGACTGATTAATACGAGTGCGCCGCGCCAACTTTTTAATTTTCCTTCTAGCCATTCGATCGTAGCAATATCCAAATGGTTGGTTGGCTCATCCAATAATAAGATATCAGTATCACTAATAAGCGCGCGCGCAATGGCTGCTCTGCGTCGTTCGCCGCCTGACATTGCTTTTGTTTCTAAAGGTCCACTTAGCCCAATTTCAGCCAAGATAATATCAGCTTGGAAGTGGTCATCTTCAGAACTATGAACCAGTCCGCTGATAACGTAATCGTGAGCCGTCTTATATTCAGAGAGATCAGGGTCTTGCTCCAAGTATGTAATATGAGTTCCCGGCTTTATAAATCTTTCACCATTATCAAATTCTACAGTGCCATGGATGATTTTCATTAATGTTGATTTACCCGCACCATTTCTTCCAACCAAGGAAACACGGTCATTCTCACCGATTGATAGCTCCATATCTGTAAAGATAGGGTCGGGACCAAACCTTAACGATATATTGGTCAACGTGAGTAGTGGAGGTGGCATTCTGAGACTTTCATTTTTATTAAGATTATGGCAATAACATAAATGTGATAGTCTGTTAATAGAAAGGCACATAAAATTGCCTTATATATAATAGATAAAGTTTAGAACACGTTTAATAAATCAGGTAACACCATGTTGATAAAAATTAAAAAACCTTGGGAATTAAGTGAGAATGACGTCACATCAGTCGGTAATTATAAAACGCGTCGCGATTTTATAAAAGCGGCGGGTATCGTTACGGCTGCCGGAATGATGGTGCCATATGGCGCATTAGCCAGAACATTAACCGCCGCGGCAAATCCATATGATGGCCGTGATATCAAGGAAGAACTTACGGATAAGCGCGCAATTCTCGGGTATAATAACTACTATGAATTCGGCATGGATAAATCGGATCCTTCGGACAATGCACATAGCTTAATAACTGATCCATGGTCTATTACGGTTGATGGCCATTGTGAAAAGCCAGGAACATATGGTGTCGAAGATTTAATTGATTTTAATGCCCTTGAAGAACGTATTTACCGCATGCGCTGCGTAGAAGCATGGTCGATGGTTATTCCATGGGTTGGTGTCTCATTATCAGAAATCATTAAAAAATTAGAGCCAACGTCAAAAGCAAAATATGTTTATTTTGAAACGCTGGAAGATGAAGCACAAATGCCAGCACTTCTTCGCGGTGTTATTAAATGGCCTTATAAAGAAGGTCTGCGTATGGATGAAGCGATGCATCCTTTAACATTAATGGCAGTTGGTATTTATGGTGAAACACTTGCCAATCAAAATGGTGCGCCTTTGCGTCTCGTGGTGCCATGGAAATATGGTTTTAAAGGCGTAAAATCGATCGTCAAAATTTCATTTTGGGAAGATGAACCAAATACAAGTTGGATGCGTTTGGCGCCGCATGAATATGGCTTTTATGCCAACGTAAATCCGGAAGTTTCTCACCCGCGTTGGTCGCAAGCGAAAGAGCGTCGCATTGGTGATTTCAGCAGACGTCCTACCTTAAAATTTAATGGATATGGCGAGGAAGTCGCTAGTCTATATGCAGGGATTGACTTACGAAAAAATTACTAATGATTAAAGATTTTAAAAGACCGATATTGCATTTAATTTGCCTTGCGCCGTCTCTATGGTTATTTCATCAGATGTGGCTATGGTATAATTTTGCACCGCACAGTTTAACGGCAAATCCAATTGAATATATCACGGATTTTACGGGTGACTGGACCATAAGATTTTTATTGATCTCGTTAAGTGTGACACCTTTAGCCAAGATTTTTAAATTTAAGATATTGAAATATAGGCGCGCTATAGGACTTTACGCTTTTTATTATGCATCGTTACATTTCTTAAATTATATGGTTTTAGATTATTTCTTTGATTGGACGTTAATCCTCGAAGATATCTTTAAACGCCCTGCGCTAACATTTGGAATGATCGGCTTTACGTTATTGATCCCGTTGGCAATCACATCAACGAAATCAATTATCAAAAAAATGGGAAAGAATTGGATAAAACTTCATCGTTTGGTCTATGTGCTGACCATTTTTGCCATCGTACATAATTACATGATGGTAAAAGCAGATGTACTTATCCCGATTATTCATGCTAGTATTTTGACAGTTTTATTAGGGTACCGTGTATTTTCTTATAAAAGTAAAAAATCAAAACGGTCAAATAAGCAATTGTCCGGG